>NZ_WJYH01000006.1:0-117376 GCF_009668065.1 Acinetobacter sp. RIT698 | reverse complement strand
TTGAAGATGTCGGAATATCAGCTAGAAGAATTAATGACTCTTTTTTGAGATTTAAAAGTCAAATTTTATTTGACACGATAGAAGATGAATTAAATAACGCAAAAAATGAAGTTATTAATATTAAAGCTGCAAAACTAGCAATTGAATCAAATGCAACCGACGAAATTTATCAACAATTATCTGAAAAATATGAAGAAGAATTCGAACTTAATAATGAATATTTTAGGAACTCATTAATTATCACTGTTTGTTGTACCATTTTATCTATTGCTTATACTTTTAATACTCCAATAGGTCAAATTAACTGGCCAGTGTTTATTTCAGTAAAAATACTAATTTTGGCTGTGGGCATAACATTGTGTACTTTATTTTTACGTCGTTCTGCGCATGCAAAGAAGCTACATGAAAAAGCTTATCAAACACATGTGGAAATTAATGCTTATCCTATTTTTATTAAGTCATTAGAAACGAAGGATCAGCAAGAAATTACCAAAGAACTTGCACTACGATATTTTGGTAATGATATTGATCAAACTCAAAATGATAAAATTGGGGATTTAATGCAGGATCAGTTGAGTGCAGGTACAGAGTTGATTAAAGCAAGTGCGGAATTGGTAAAAGCTAAGCAAGGTAATGGGGAAGATTAATGAATAATATAAGTTTTAATCTAGGCTATATACTTTTTAATGCTCTTGTTGTTTGGGTTTTCTTAGCTAATCATTTTTATTTAAAAATATTTTTCTTAAAGGTAGACAATACAAAAAATAAAAAAAGGCAACATGAAAAATTAGGTAGTACTATTTTTGATCAAGTTTTTGGTGGGGAAACTGTTCCACAATATATTAAAGATGCTATTTTAAAATGTCAGGATAAATATCAGTTATTATCTTTGTATATGGCTTCAAAAAGCATAATTGATATTGGTATATATAATAAAGTTGTAAAAGATGAATCAATTGATAAGTATGAATTTTGTGCAAAAATATTTATAAATTCAAAACATAGTGCTTTTAATTGGTTAGTATGGACTGCAAGGTTTATTTCAATATTTGTTTGCTTAGGTCTTTGCTTTATCTTCTTTGATAAAGTTTTTATAAGTAAGGAATCTCCGATTTCAAATATCTGTGAATTAATTATTTTTTCTATTTTTTCAATGTTTATATTAATGCCTTATAATATTTATTCTAAAATTAAATTTTTTGATAAGTTATGTAGTGTCTTTGTTTTTTTATCTTCTATTGTAGTTGCTTTATTTTCTATAATTTATATTCAGGAAATGTCTGATGATTTTATATTTAATAAGTTTTTTCTTTCGATTTTTTTGGTGAATTTAATATTAATAATAGGTGCTTACTCATATGTCGGATATGTGAAATTAGAATATATGGTAAAATTTTTTGAGTTGCTTAAAATTAATTTAAAGGAAAATGTTAATGATGGAAATACTGTAACTGATTCAACGGTATCAGATCCCGACCAAACAACTTCAAGCTAAATAATGAAATTTTAAAAGCCCTCAAATTTGAGGGCTACTTACTATTTATTTTCTAAACTTAAATATTTTGTCAACGAGATCCTTTTGATTGAGATAAAGAATCTCAAAGATGTAGATTGGAGACGCGGCAATTACCACAAGTATGTTGTAGGTTAAATTATGATTATTTGCATAAAATCTAAAACCTTCAGAAAGAATGGTAAGACTGATAATTAACCAAAAATAGATCATCATACTTAAAAGAAAAATTATCAAATAAGCATAATACTTAATGATCTCTCTATTGATTTTAATCTCATCTTTTAAGATCTTTCTTACATATAGTAGAGCTTTAAGATTAGACTTTCTAATACATCTACCGACTTTCCCTTTTTTCCCTAAATGATATTTTATAAAGTTAAAAACTTTAGGAATACCCATGACAATTATGCCAGTTGCTATACTTACAAACCAATTGTTATTGATCAACTCATTCATTCAATACAATCTCTTATAGTTGATATTCTTTTTGTTCAGGGAAAAGTAAGTTCAAGTGTTTAGGATTTATTTTAAATAAAGGTCCTTTTTCGGCAGCACTACCTGTTCCATTCTTACGTTTAATTAAATGATCCATAGTGATCACACCATCTTTTAAAAGAGGCATAAACTGACCAATAAGCGGATTTTTAGTATGAATGACGGACTTTAAAACAAAATGCTCAATACCACTAATTTCAATAGACTCAGCTCTGATCCAAAACGTTTCTTTATGCTTTTCAATTAAACGCTGACGTAAAGTAGAACCTTTCCAAACGACTATTTCTCCATCACTAATATGCTTTTCGACGAGAAGGTCTTTATCTTCTAAGTACTCAAAAATTAGACCTTGAGAGTTAGCAACTTTAGTACTGATTGAACAATAAAGTTTTAAGTCTTCATCCCGTGTATATCCATATTTATCAATAATTGCACCGCTACTTTTTAAAGGACTGATATCCCAATTGGCAACCTGAGCAAAAATAGTTGAACGTGTTTTTTGAGCCTTATCTTTTTCTCGTGCAGATTTAAGCTCAATTCCTTTGTAGTCCGGATGCTTTGACGAGTTTGCTGAAATACCAAGCGCATGTTCAATGGTCATGCCAATGCCAGTATCGCCAGACTTGATCGATTTTAAAGGACCTAGTTTTGCTATTGCTCTTAGCTTATCTAATAACTCAATAGCGATCGCATCTGATTGAGCAGAAAACTTTTGTAGTAAAGCAAGTTGTTGACTTAAATCGATTTGAGAAATATTAAAAACATAAAGCAAACCATCAACTAAAATCAAAGCAAGTGTGTCATTTGCCTGTACATGTGGTTTTAGTTTATAAACCCAAATACGTGGATCACCTTGTTTTGTTTTTGGTCTATATAAACTGACTTGTGTATCGATAATTTCACTGCTAATTACTAACTTTGCAGGTTTTTTCTCAATATCGCCCTGAGTTTGTGTTGAATAATCATGATAATGATTGAACTTGAAAAAATCTCGTAGGGGCGCAACTGCATCCATAATAGATTTATCAATACCCGTTGCGGTAATGATTAGTTCACTATGATCTAGACCAAGTTTTGCTAATAGCTCACGGTTATGGCGAATTAAATCTTCATTGATCAGTGGATAAGGGACAATAGATGGCGATACTGAAATAGGAGTATCATTTAAAGATTCTTGATTCTTGGATGCATTGTTGAGAGCAATCCAATTTTTATAACCATACTGTTGAGCAATTTTATTTAATGCCAAAGTATGAGAAATTTTTAATTCATCTTTTAAATCTTTGGCATCATCTTTTAAACGCTCGATTTGGCGTTTTGGAAATACTGGTACTTGTTTCACTGAAATCACCTTTTTGGTTCATACTTGGAAATGCTCGACCCGTAACAAAGCTTTCCTGTACAAACAAAAAGACAGAAGTGTTTTCAATGAGATAACCAAAAGGGGTTTTTACAGTTACGGGCTGTAGGCTTACTCAGGGAGGCCTGAGCTAATATTTCCACAACTTAACAAAAATAGCAACTTAACAACGCTATAAAGCGACATTTTGCGTCGTTTGAGCCTGGTTTTTTATTTGGTTTATAATTAAAATGCATACGTTATTAAATTGTCTCGTTAAAGGAATGTCTAATTTGAACCATATTGAATTGTTTGCAGGCTGTGGCGGTTTGTCACTTGGGCTAGAGTCTGTAGGTTTTAAATTAGTCATGGCAAATGAGCTTTCCCCTATGGCAGCAGAGACATTTGCATATAATTTTTTTAATGAAAAACTGGGTGAAGAGACTCAAGAAAGCCAAGTTGTTTGGCTTAGTACTAAATTTAATAAAGAAAAAATAAAAGAACGCTTAAGAGAGGATCCTAGAACTTACCCCGAACTAGGGGAAGGTATTACAGACCTTACTGAAAATGCGACACTGAATAAAAAATTAGTGGTTGGTAATATTGTTCAATTGAATCTATGGTTAGAACAAAACTTAAAGCAGGCAACTGAATTAAAAAATGCTTTTGGCGAGAAGGGCGGATTAGATCTAGTTTCAGGAGGTCCACCTTGCCAAAGCTTTAGTATGGCAGGCTTAAGACAATTCGATAACAAGCGTAATGTTTTACCATGGGAGTTTGCAAAATTTGTTCAAACAACTCAGCCTAAAATAGCATTACTGGAAAATGTCACAGGTATTTTAAGGGCATTTGATGTCGAAGGTAAAAAATACTATGCCTGGTTTGAGGTTGCTAAAGCTTTTGCTCAAATAAACTATATTCCATTATGTCTACATATCAATGCTAAATATGCAGGTGTGGCCCAAAATCGTCCACGCTTTATTTTTCTTGGGATTCGACAAAATGTATTTGATAATATTTATCCTAAGCTTAGCGAGCAAGAGCAAAAGATATTTAAACAGTCTTTGAGTTTTGTTGAGCAGTTGAAACAAGGTGGAAATGTTGAGTATGGTGCTTTAAGTTATTTTGATGTCAGTCATGATGAGCAATTGAGCGTATTCAATAATACTTTTTTAAGCCCGCTGATAAAATATAAAAATAATGAATTTTCAGTTCGAGATGCGATAGATGATTTACGTCATAAAGGGGCACAACACTCTAAATATGTTGAGTTAATTAATAGTACTTTGATGCCTAATCTAGAATCATTAGAGAAAATAAAAAATCATGATTTAAGAAATAATGGTATTCACGTACAAAGACGTTTTAGGATTTATCAAATTCTTCAAACACTGGATAGTGCAGTAAAAAAAGAAGCTTTAGATTTATTGAAGGGAAAGATTTATTCTATTTCAGAAAAATCAGCACAAATTTTACTTAGTCATGATTACTTAGTTGATTTAAATAAATATTCTAAGTTTTCTAATATTGATGACTTAATTAAATACTTTAAGGAGCATCAAACGAAAAAACAAACTCAAAAAGCATTAATTGCAACTCAACCTGCACCTGCTGCTTTATCAATACCTGATGATGCATGCCACTATCACCATGATGAGCTAAGAACCTTAACTGTTCGGGAAATGGCTCGGATCCAATCTTTTCCTGATCATTTTGAGTTTAGATCTAAAGTGACTACGGGAGGGCAAATGCGACAGTTTGAAGTTCCTCAATATACCCAAGTCGGTAATGCTGTACCACCTTTGCTAGGACAGGCGCTAGGCAATGTCGTCAAAGCTTTATTGGATAAATATAAAATTAAAGATTAGCTTCTAATTATGTTGTTAATCCGCCACTCTTATTGAAACTATGAGTGGATTTTTCAACAATCCATTTCAATCGGTCAATCTCACTTTTAAAACTATCTAGTTTGACAGGTGACTCTGTACTGATTTCAGGTATGCTATAGGCGAGACTAATGATAAATTTAGCCATTTGCCGTTTTATCTCATTCATTTTTACATCTGCGGCACGTTGTGTATTTACATTACCAGATTGTTTCTTTAATAACTTATTGCCTCCAACCCGTTTTCGGGGTTATCTGTGGTCACTCGTTGACGTGTGGCTTTACCTAAATCTTGATAGCCAGCAGAACACCAGTGTAATCTGATTCCGATCTTGCTCGCTATAATGGAATTGATCGCTATCACTCCTAGTCACTGTAATGGATAACAAATTTTGACCTTAAGCGGATTTAGCTGAACCAGCCTTAAAAATAAGTAAACGATTTTTTTGACTACCATTTCTACACCATGGGTTTGATGCTTAATTAAAATTACGTAATTTCTAGTGTTCCACCGATCCCTCTTTAATGACGCATTTTTATAACAAGTATCAGTATGCGATAAATAGCGCCTGATCACTTAACAACGACAGTTAATATTTTTAATTTCAATCATTTAAAACTTAACCAAAGGTGTACATATTTCTTGCCTATAATAAAATTAATTAGTTATAGTTAAAAGTATTTTAAATAATTTGAAAATATTTTATTTTTCCCGCTATTTTGAAAAATAACTAAATGATCTCAGTGCGGCTTATCTAGTAAAGAAGATTAGTTTTATTTAAGGAAAATCAAGGACACACCATGAGGATACAGAAATCATAATCGGAGTAAAATTATAATGAATCTAAGTATTATGATCATCATTGGTTTAATCGTGTATTCGATAGCAGCCATGACTTATGTATACCGTTGGCGAGGAAAAGCACGTTATGAGTCACTCTCACAATATTTAAGAAAAAGTTGGCCTATATTTGCACCATTTAATTGTGTTCTGTATATGACGACACGCAGCTTTGCAAAAAAGCCAATATTAGATGCTGATTTTTTGGAAAATATTGAAGTACTTAGAGCCAATTGGACAATTATTAGAGATGAGGCAGTAGCATTAGAATCATCAGGTGTGTTTGAAGTGATCAAGACACCTGGAGCAGACGGTTATTATGATGTTGGTTTTCGCACTTTTTACAAACGTGGTTGGAGTAAATTTTACTTAAAATGGTATGGAACATCGCATGTTTCTGCGCAAAGATTATGTCCCAAGACATTGGCATTACTTAATCAAGTTCCTGCTATTC
Source organism: Acinetobacter sp. RIT698 (assembly GCF_009668065.1). NCBI lineage: Bacteria > Pseudomonadati > Pseudomonadota > Gammaproteobacteria > Moraxellales > Moraxellaceae > Acinetobacter > Acinetobacter sp. RIT698. The sequence goes on along the minus strand of NZ_WJYH01000006.1, from coordinate 110,846 downwards.
GCGGTGCCATGTTTTCACTGTTACCAGCAGGTTCTGAACTGAGCTTACACGCAGATCCTATCGGTAGTAGTTTTAGATATCATCTCGGTTTGCTGACACCTAACGCTGAAAATTGCCAAATTAATATTGATGGGCAAACCAGTACTTGGTTTGATGGTAAAGATTTTGTCTTTGATGAAACCTACCCACATTTTGCATATAACACAGCAAATTCAGCGCGTTTAATTCTGATGTGTGATGTTGATCGTCCGATGAACATATTCGGACGAATTTTTAACAGTGCTTATCGTATTCTTGTCAAAGGTACCGTTGTTCCAAACACGCCTGAAGATAAAAGAGGGCTGTATAGTGCGATTTTTAAATTTTTTGCGCCATTTAGACAGTATTCAATACAATTTCGTGAAAAGCATTTCAAGACGTATAAAATACTCAAATTCATTTTAAATTTAACTCTGCTATCTCTGATTTTTATGATCTTGTATGGTGTGGTTTATTTATTTGAAATACTCTTTTTAATAAATTAAAAATAACGTATTTCCTGACTCATTCAAGGTATATCCTTGCTCTGGTTGATGCCGAATTTTACTATTTTGTCTTTTTACAGCGACTTCTGCATCCCTAAACTTGGCTATAGATGCCAATAGGTTGATATCTGATTTATTAATTTGATCACCATGTTTTAAACCATTGGCTTTTATAAAATGCCTAGTTTTTTCTATTCAAATCATAAAAATATATAAGGCTCTAACTGATTGCTCATGTTGAAAAAAATGTGAAATTTATCGAAATTTTCACCCCATTGTTTTTATTTGATTGTATTGCTGTTATATTGTTTTATGTGAACATTTGTAAGTGCTCTTCCAAAGCTGTGTTTTGCAATCTGTCTTAAGTTTTGATGTGTTTGGAAGCAATTGATATTTAAAAGTGGGCGATTTAAATAACTAACGTGTTAACTGAAAGTGCAAATGAGGTAAACATGAAATTAGAATTCTTAGAAGCTCATCAGACCGAACAGCTCAGTGCTTGTCGACTATCGCTGATTTTAGGGGTCTATACCTCAAATAATAAAATTGAACGCTATTTGCGTGTAGCGCGTGCCGTTCTCAATGTAGAAAATGCTTTTTTTACTTTTCATAATGAACCTTATATTTGGGTTGCAAATGAAGACGGTGATTTCAAAGCCGCATCAGTTCCGCATAAACTGAGTTTATCACCGTATTTTGGCAGTCAGCTCATCGTTTCAGAAACCCATAAAAATTATGAAAAATTCTCGCAATATATGGCTGAAATTGGAATAAAACACCAACGCTTATTATGCTATGACTTTAAGTTAGAAGATGATGACTCTATTGCACATGTTTATTTTTATGATGATAAAGATACAAGGTTTACAAGCAAACAACAGGCTTTATTAGAAGAACTTAGCTCAGGTTTGGTGACGATTTTAGCGCGTAAATCTGAATCTCAAGATTATTATGAGCTATATGAGCAAGAACGTGCTTTAAATTTTAGTAAGACCAAGTTTTTCCAAGTCATTGCACATGATTTACGTGCGCCATTCCATGGGTTAATTGGCTTTTCGGATGTTTTAGCAAATGAACGAGAAACATTGAGTGATGACGGTATACAAGATATTGCAGACTATCTGCATGATACCTTGCAATCGACTTATTCCTTACTTGAAAATTTGCTCAATTGGGCGATGGCAGAAGGTGGACGCTTTGTTTATCACCCGATTAATTTTAAATTAAAACAGACCACAAAGATCGTTTACGATGTGCTTAAGCCTTTGGCAGTAAATAAAAATATACAACTGATTGAAAATGTTGCTGAGGATTTAAGTGTTTTTGCTGATATGAATATGGTGACCTCGGTAATTCAAAATTTGGTTTCAAATGCTTTGAAGTTTACCCGTACTGATGGTTCTGGAAAAGTTTCCATTGTTGCGCACCCAGTAGGGAAAAATATAGAAATTATTATTCATGATACTGGTTTGGGAATGACACAGTCGCAAATTGAGCAACTGTTTGAACCACAGATCAAAGCCAGTATAAAAGGTACCATTGGGGAGCGAGGAACAGGTTTAGGGCTGGTTCTATGTAAACGATTTGTGGATCTCAATCATGGAAAAATCTCTGTAAGCTCTAAAACAGGTGAGGGAACGACTTTTATTGTTGCGTTACCTGCTGCAAAAAACACCCATCAAACTTTGGTTTGTCCTGAAATCAAGCAAGATAAAATAAAAATTTCATAATTTTATATTTGAATAATTTAGCTTGATTGTGGGTGGTGGTTTTTTGAGCTTTGTTTTTTAAGAAAAGTACAAAAACCTCCCTAAATGTAAAGCAAACTGCTATAAATAAGTTGATAAAACATAAGTACAGGCTTTTCAATGAACATTGAGCAATTGCAAAAAACATTACATGCAAGTCAGTATGCAGAACAAGTATTAAGTCTACATCAAGCCACTTTAGAACATGATTATGCAATTGATCAATTTCAACAATCGCTCAGTACAGCTCAAATTCAACAACTTGTTTACGATCATTTAGTCAATATTCAAGATGAAAATACGTGGATGAAAGTCTTACGTATTCTTCGTGCTCGCTTAATGTTTCGTTGGATTTGGCAAGATGCCAACCAACTGACCAATGTGGTGAAGTTGACACGAGAACTGTCTGATTTTGCAGATGCCTGTATCGTTGCAGCAAAAGATTTTGCCCGAATTCCTTTGCTAGCAAAACATGGCGAACCAATGGGTTATAACGGAAAGCTTCAAGATTTGATCGTCATTGGGATGGGCAAGCTTGGGGCACAAGAGCTGAACTTATCTAGTGATATTGACCTGATTTTTGCCTTTGATGAACAAGGTGAAAGCAATGGTCGTAAGTGTATTGATGTACAGCAATTTTGCATCTTGTGGGGGCAAAAGCTGATCTATTTATTGGATCACATTACTGCAGATGGTTTTGTATTCCGTGTGGATATGCGTTTACGTCCTTGGGGGGATGGTTCAGCACTGGCAATAAGTCATGTGGCTTTAGAAAAATATTTAAGTCAGCATGGGCGTGAGTGGGAACGTTATGCATGGATTAAGGCACGTATTATCACAGGTGGACAAGACGGTGACAGTTTATTGGACATGACCCGCCCATTCGTTTTTCGTAAATATGTAGATTACACCGCTTTTGAAGCCATGCGTGAAATGAAAGCCATGATTGAACGAGAGGTGGCTCGGCGTAACATTGCAGATGATATTAAGCTGGGCGCTGGTGGTATTCGTGAAGTTGAATTTATTGTGCAGGTTTTTCAGCTGATTTATGGCGGAGCAAAATTAGAGTTACAAGACCGCCAATGCCTTGTTAGCCTAAAACATTTGGGTGAGGCGGGATTACTCGATCATCAATCCGTTGAGGATCTTGAAGATGCTTATCTATTCTTACGACGTGTAGAGCATGCTATTCAAGCTTTGAATGACCAGCAAACACAATCTTTACCGACAGAACCTGAACTTCGTCAGCGAATAATTGATACCTTGGGTTTTGATGATTGGGCTGCTTTTATTGATTTTCTCAACCAAAAGCGCAGCAAAGTAACGTTTCAATTTGAGCTTTTGATTAAAGAAAAAGGGCTAGATTCTCCAATTGAAAGCTTTAGTCAGTTGGAAAGCCAGCTCAATGAGATCTTAGACAGTAATGCTCAAAATCTGATTCATGAGTTTTGGTATGGTCATGCAATCAAGAAACTGCCTGCTAAAGCTGTACAGCGTTTAAAAGAATTCTGGCCGCATTTGGTTGAAGCAGTTTTACAGTCGAATAGTCCGCAAGTGGCTTTAATGAGATTGATGCCGTTGGTCGAATCTGTAATGCGCCGTACTGTGTATTTGGTGATGCTGATTGAAAGCAAAGGGGCGCTGCAACGTTTGGTCAAAATGGCGACAGTCAGTCCATGGATTTGTGAGGAATTGACACATTATCCAGTTCTGCTGGATGAGTTTTTATCCATGGATTTTGAACTGCCTCGACGAGATTATTTGGAAGATTCACTACGCCAGCAATTACTGCGTATTGAAATTGATCAAGTTGAAGATCAAATGCGAGTATTGCGCTTATTTAAAAAATCCAATGTGCTTACCGTTGCCGCAAGCGATGTACTAGCAGAAAGCCCGTTGATGAAAGTTTCGGATGCTTTAACAGATATTGCAGAAGTTTCTGTGATTGCGACATTAAATTTGGCTTATCAGACGGTTGCCAAGCGTCATGGTTATCCTGTCGATGCAGAAGGCTTACGTTGTTCATTAGACCACATGGCCTATGCTGTGATTGGTTATGGCAAAGTAGGCGGCATTGAACTGGGCTATGGTTCAGACCTCGATCTGGTTTTTATTCATTATATGGATGAGCAAGCAGATACTGATGGTCAAAAGGCCATTAGTGGTTTTGAATTTGCGATGCGTGTTGCGCAAAAATTTATGTCTCTGATGACCACACAAACTTTAGATGGTCGAGTCTATGAAATTGATACCCGTTTGCGCCCCTCTGGTGAAGCAGGCTTATTGGTCACCAGTTTAAAAGCATTTGAACAGTACCAACTCAAAAGTGCCTGGTTGTGGGAACATCAAGCAATTGTTCGCGCACGCTCAATTGCTGGTGAGCAAAGCCTAAGAGCAAAATTTGAAGAATTGCGTTGCAGGGTTCTCACATTACCAAGAGAAGAAGAAACGGTTCGCAAAGAAGTCTTGAACATGCGCCAGAAGATGAAAGATCATTTGGGTTCCTCAAAAGATCAGAAAAAAGATGGAATTTTTCATCTAAAACAGGATGCAGGTGGTATCGTTGACATCGAATTTATGGCACAGTATGTCGTATTAGCCTGGAGTGGGACGAATCCTGATCTCGCCCATTATTCCGACAACGTACGAATCCTTGAAGATGCCGCAAAGGCAGGTTGCTTATCCAGCGACGATGTATCCGCATTGATTCAAGCTTATCTCAGTGAACGCGCCGAGAGCCACCGTTTGGCACTTGCAAATCATAATATGCAAGTGAGTGCTGCGGATTGGCACGATACCCGAGAGGTCGTTTGCAAGTTATGGCAAAGATTAATTGATCCAACAGCGAGTTTCGCTTTGGAAAGTGAATAATTGTGTAAAAATTTGGAGTGTGCGCCATGAATTTGGCTGATCGTGATGGTTTTATTTGGCAAGATGGACAAATGGTTGATTGGCGTGAAGCTAAAATTCACGTCTTAACTCATACATTACATTATAGTATGGGTGTTTTTGAGGGTGTCCGTGCTTATGAAACACCTAACGGTACTGCGATTTTCCGTCTCCAAGACCATACAAAACGTTTGTTAAATTCTGCAAAAATTTATCAAATGAAAGTTCCATTTGATCAAGCAACTCTTGAACAAGCTCAAATTGATGTTGTCCGTGAAAATAAATTGGCGTCATGCTATTTACGCCCAATTATTTTCATTGGTTCGGAAAAATTAGGTATCGCTGCAACTGATAATACCATTCATGCGACAGTTGCTGCATGGAGCTGGGGTGCTTACCTCGGTGATGAAGCAATGGCAAAAGGTATTCGTGTTAAAACTTCATCATTTACGCACCATCACCCTAACGTGACTATGTGTAAAGCCAAGGCTTCAGGTAACTATACCTTGTCTATTCTTGCACACCAAGAAGTGGCGCATTCTGGTTATGATGAAGCAATGCTTATGGACCCTCAAGGTTATGTATGCCAAGGTTCAGGTGAAAATGTATTCTTAGTCAAAGACGGTGTATTACATACACCAGATATTGCTGGCGGTGCATTGGATGGGATTACGCGTCAAACGATTATCACCATTGCGAAAGATATGGGTATTGAAGTTGTTGAACGTCGTATTACCCGTGATGAATTCTATATTGGTGATGAAGCATTCTTTACTGGGACTGCTGCTGAAGTGACGCCGATCCGTGAATATGATGATCGTGAAATTGGTTCAGGTGCACGTGGTCCGATTACTGAGAAGATTCAGAAAGCATTCTTTGATGCTGTTCAAGGTAAAGATCCAAAATATGCACATTGGCTGACTTATGTAAAATAAGTGGCTGAATGCTAAAAAGGATTCCTAGTGGAATCCTTTTTTTGTGCTTAAATTTGAGTATTGAAAGAATTGAAAGCAAAATTCAAATGCTAAAATTAAGCTTTAAACTGAACAATACTATTGATTAAACCTGATAAAAATCTCGATACCAATCTACGAATTGCTTAACACCATCATCAACAGATACCGATGGTTTGTATCCGACCATCTGTTCTAAAGCACTACTATCCGCAAAAGTATCCGGCACATCGCCTGGTTGTAATGGAAGTAATTCTAAAATTGCTTCTTTGCCTAAAGCTTTTTCAATAGCATGAATATATTCAATCAATTTTACTGGATTGTTATTGCCGATATTGAAAATACGGAAAGGCGCATAACTGGTCGATGGATCAGGATTTTTGCTGTCCCAGTTTGGATCAGGTTGCGCAATTTGATCACTTGAACGAATCACACCTTCCACAATATCTGAAATAAAAGTGAAGTCACGGGTATGGTTGCCGTGATTGAATACAGGAATAGGTTGGTCTTCAATAATGTTCTTGGTGAACTTAAACAAAGCCATGTCTGGACGGCCCCAAGGACCATAGACAGTAAAAAAGCGTAAGCCGGTTGTCGGTAAATTGAAGAGATGGCTATAACTGTGCGCCATGAGTTCATTGGCACGTTTGGTTGCCGCATAGAACTGCACAGGATGGTTAACACCATGTTTTTCACTAAATGGCATGGTGGTATTCGCGCCATAAACACTACTGGTACTGGCATAGGTTAAATGTGGCGTTTTGGCATAACGGCATGCTTCAATAATATTGGTAAAGCCAATTAAATTACTTTCGACATAACTCAATGGATTTTCTAATGAGTAACGGACACCAGCTTGTGCAGCCAAATGAATCACCCGATCAAATTGATGATCTTGAAAACATTGATCAACGATTGCTTTATCAGCAAGATTGGCATGAATAAAAGTGAACGTTTGCTGGGTTTGTGCCGCCGTATCTTTGAGAACTGCTAATCGGGCTTGTTTTAATGCGGGGTCATAGTAATCATTCATATTGTCAAAGCCGACAACATCATCACCACGCTCTAAAAGTTTTTTTGCAACATTGAAGCCAATAAAACCTGCTGCACCTGTGACGAGGACTTTCATTCATCTGCTCCGAAAATATCTCGTGTATAGACTTTATCTAATACATCACTTAAGTCATTAGAAACCCGATTGGCAATAATCACATCACTTTGCTGTTTAAATTGTTCTAAATCATTGACGACTTTGGACTTAAAGAACTCATCTTCTTGTAAAGTCGGTTCATAGACAATCACTTCAATTCCTTTGGCTTTGATGCGTTTCATCACACCTTGGATTGCGGACGCTCTAAAATTATCTGAACCACTTTTCATCACTAGGCGATAAATACCAACTTTATTGGGATTACGTGCAATTACCGAGTCTGCGATGAAGTCTTTACGCGTACTGTTTGAGTCAACAATAGCTTGAATCAAATTACTTGGAACGTGATTATAGTTGGCTAAAAGTTGTTTGGTGTCTTTCGGTAGGCAATAGCCACCATAACCAAATGACGGATTGTTATAGTGATTACCAATACGTTGATCTAGACAAACACCATCAATAATTTGATGAGTATCTAAACCAAAAATTTGCGCATAGGTATCCAGTTCATTGAAATAGGCAACGCGCATAGCGAGATAGGTATTGGCAAATAACTTAATTGCTTCAGCTTCAGTTGCGTCAGTAAATAAAACAGGGCTGTCTTTTTTGATGGCGCCTTCGATCAATAAGTCAGCAAATAGTTTTGCGCGATCAGATTTTTCCCCAACAATAATACGGGAAGGGTACAAATTGTCATGCAATGCCTTTCCTTCACGTAAAAATTCTGGAGAAAAGATAATATTTTCAGTGTGGAATTTTTCTTTTAAGCTCTTGGTAAAGCCGACAGGGACAGTTGATTTAATCACCATCACTGCATTTGGGTTGACCTCTAAGACTTGCTGAACCACGCTTTCGACACTTTGCGTATTAAAATAATTGGTTTTGGTGTCGTAATCCGTTGGGGTCGCAATAATCACAAAATCTGCATTGCGATAAGCTGCTTGATAATCTGTCGTGGCTGTAAAATTTAATGATTTTTCTTTTAAAAATAATGAAATATCCGCATCTTGAATGGGCGATATTTTATTGTTGAGCAAGTTAACCTTAGATTCTAAAATATCTACTGCAACAACTTCATGATGTTGTGCAAATATCATTGAATTGGATAAGCCAACGTAACCTGTTCCAGCGACTGCTATTTTCATAAAAACCTAATATAGAAAATGTGCTTGCAAAAGTTGTATTCAATTTCACAGAGCGTTCATTCAAAAAAGATTGCTCAATAAAATATCGAACAATTAAAATGATCATGATCAATGTAAATTGTTAACGCATCATAGCATATTCTCATGAAACAAATTGTTCAGCATATGCAATCGAATACAGTAACTTGGCGATGGTAATGGTATGATATAGGGATTGTTCAGGTGGAAGATTGATGCATGCAGGTCAATGAATCAAATTTACAGTCGAATTTAGTTGAATCAGAACAGAATATCGTTTTGTGTATGAAGTGGGGCAGCAAATATGGTGCTGATTATGTCAATCGCCTATATAACATGGTCAAACGACATACCACAATTGATTTCCAAATGGTGTGTTTGACTGACCGTACAGAAGGTATTAATCCAGAGGTTCAATGCTTTCCAATTCCGCCGTTAGCATTGCCTGAAGGAAGTCCTGAACGTGGATGGAATAAGTTATCGACTTTTGAACCTGATTTATATGGTTTAAAAGGTAATTTATTATTTTTAGATCTTGATGTGGTCATTGTAGACAACATTGATGACTTCTTTAGCTACCCAGGTGAATTCCTCATTATTCACGACTGGAAACGTCCTTGGCGTGTGACTGGGAATAGCTCAGTTTATCGTTTTAAGTTGGGTACTTTTCCTGACATCTTGCCTTATTTCCGTGAAAACTTTAAAGAAATTAGTCATAAATTTCGAAATGAACAAGAATATTTGTCTTGGTATGTAGATCAGCAGCAAAAACTTAGCTACTGGCCAAAAGATTGGTGTAAGAGTTATAAATATCATTGTTTGCAAAAGCTACCATTGGCTTATTTTAAGCCACCAGTCAAGCCACAAGATGCCAAAATTATTATTTTCCATGGGGAAATTAATCCACCTGATGCCGTAACTGGAGGTGGGGGTAAATGGTATCGCTATGTGTTGCCTTCAGACTGGATTAAAGACGCTTGGCAATAACTTTATTTAGATGATTAGAACATTTGAGAACAATATAGATGCAAAACCTTGATATCGTGATTGCTTGGGTCGATGGCAATGATGTTGAGTTAAAACGTAAACGTCAGCAATATCTCACAGGTGGTGATGCCTCAGATGCTGTGAGCGATACACGTTTTGCCAGTAATGATGAGATCTATTACAACATTGCATCTATATTGAAGTATGTGCCTTTTTGCCGTCATATTTTCATTGTTACAGATAATCAGCAGCCTGAATTTTTAAATGAATTTGTAGCGCAAGGTCTTTGTGATGCAAATAAAATTCGTGTCGTTGATCATCGTGAGATTTTTGCCGGTTATACGCAATTTCTACCCACGTTTAACACCCGGTCAATTGAAAGCATGTTATGGAATATCAACGGGCTTTCAGATTATTTTATCTACTTAAATGATGACTTCTTTTTTAATTCACCAGCTCAAATTGAAGATTTTCTTGAGAGCGATAAAATCGTCACCTATGGACACTGGAAAAGTTGCTTTAGTTACAAGACCAAGCTGAAATATCGTCAATTTTTAAATCGTAATTTTAATAAACCGATTCAACCTGGTCATGTGATTGCACAAATGCTGGGTGCTGATATTTTAGGATTTAAAGAGTTTTTTGAAATCCATCATTATCCACACTGTGTCGATCGTAAAATTTTAAGTGAATATTTATTGTGTCATCCATACCTATTAGAAACACAGATTAAGTATAAGTTTAGAAGTGTCGAACAATTAAATCCAATCTCCTTGATGAATCATTTAAAGATTCAAAAAAATGAAGCTGTTTTAAAGCCTGATTTGGCTTTGGCTTATTTGAAAAATGCTGAAAGCTTACCTGCGTTTGTAGAAGCATTGAATCAAGACAATATTAAATATGGTTGTATCCAAAGTTTAGATCAACTGAATTCTGAGAATGCTGCACAGGTACGTCGTAAAATGATCGATAAATTATATGACTATTTACCTAAATCAGTTATTTCAGCCAAAGTTTTATCGTAGGAAGCCAATCATGAAAGTTAAAACATATCTGATCAATTTAGATGGTAGTGATGAGCGGCTTGCTCGCGCAACAGAACAATTACAGGCGGTAAACTGGGAGTTTGAGCGTTTTTCTGCTTATGATGGACGCGGCAAAGAATTGTCATCTTTTCAGGATTATGATGATGCGTTAACGCAGCAAACTTTAGGAAGACGGTTACTTAATTCAGAACTGGGTTGTTATCTCAGCCATTATGGCTGCGCTCAGAAATTTTTAGCAAGTGATGCGGATTATCTTGTTGTCTTAGAAGATGATATGAAAATTACAGCTAATTTCAAACAATCTATGGATCAAGTTTTAGCTTATTTAGATCGCCATCAAGCGCTAGATTGGTATCTGGTAAATTTAGCGGCAAAGAAGAAAAAGTTAGCCAAAGATATTACTCAGTTAGGTGACTATTCATTGTGGCATGCTTATTATTTTCCTATTCGTGGCTTGGGCTTAATTTGGTCACGTAAAGGTGCTGAAGCGTTTATTGAACAAGGCAAAACAATTGCCATGCCTGTTGATATCTTTTTCCAAACTTGGTTGAGTAAGAATGGAAAAGGATTAGGTGTTTGGCCTGCTTTTGTTCGCCCAGCAGGTCTAGATAGCGATATTTTAGGTACAGTTGCAACACAAGGAATATCTCGTAAAGAGAAAGAAAATCGTGACCATTCTTATGGTTTTAAGAAGCAAAAACGTATGTGGCGTGATCGGATGTATGCGCTAAGGCATAAGTATTTATGAACTCTATCACTTAGAGTTCATCTAATAAAGAGTTAGGTTTGTATTTTTTATTTAGATAATATTTATTGATAAGGTTTCTTTCTTTACCAATTAATTTAATGAGTTTAGGCATCTTTTCTGGTTTATTTTCTATAGTTAAATCATAAAGGACGTCATGCTTTTTCCATTTGTTTTCAACTTGAATTCGAAGGGCATTTTGATCGCAGTTGATTAAAATAATTGAAGGGCTATGCTTTCGCATAACGACTTGAGCTGCAATATAAGCACATAAATAAACAGGTTGTCCTATTTTTTGAAAATAATCGGCATGATTTGAATAGCTATTTTTAACAAAATCAACATATTTTTGCGGACTTAATTCAATTGCTTTCAAAAGCTCTTGCTTCCATGCTGTTATAAAATCATTATTTTTTGTTGTTGCAATGAGCCATGTCTCAATAACTGGATAGTTGAAATTTAGTGTATTTTTTTTACGATAATAACCGAAAGAATCTGTTTTATTTTCAATAACTAAACTTTGAATCCAATCTAAACTTTCATAAGTGATGATACTTGCATCTAACCAAAAGCCTCCATGGTTTGAAAGCAAGTCTAAGCGGATGAGATCTGACTTTAACTGTGGTGTAATTTCGGGTAAATCATAAAAATTGACAGTGCTATGTTCTGTAATTGTATGTGCATTCAAGAAGAATACTTCATAACTTGGGTTTAAGTGTTTAATTTTCTTTACACAATCCTTCACAAGGATACATTCTTTACCTTCCCAGTAGATCCAAATTTTTTTCGGAATTTCATAGGGAGTATTATTTTTATGTGCATTTAAAACAATTTTCTCATTGAAGTTGTCAAAATCATTGAGTGTTTTTCTGCGATCGAGCATAAAGTTGAGATTAAAAGAAATAATGCTAATGATTTTTTTGATAAAGCTCATGACTTAGCCTGTGAGTCTAATACAAACGATCGTAATAAGGTTAAAGTATAACAACTTTTCTTTGGTAGAGTTAAGCAATGCTAATATTATAAAATTATATTGGATTTTTCTTCAAAAAACCTTAATTTTAATAAAGACTTTTAATTACCCAATAATTTACAAAAAATTATACTACTTTGTTGATAAATACTTGTTAAAATTATTTTGATGGATATAGACACAATTCATGATGAAACTTAAAAAAAATAATAGTAAAATATTTAAAATACCAACTGTTTTAATGTTATGAAAAAAATAGTCATAAGCTTGTCAACAGCACAAGAGCGTAGAGAACACATAAAGAATCAATTCAGTACCAAAAATGTAGATTTTGATTTTTTTGATGCTTTGACTCCAGAACCTGCTGCCATTTTTGCTCAAGAGCTAGGTTTAAATATTGACAATCAAATTTTGACAAAAGGTGAAGTTGCTTGTTTTATGAGCCATGTATATTTATGGGAAAAAATGATTAAAGAGAATATTCCATATATGGTTATTTTTGAGGATGATATTTACCTAGGTGATAATGTTAGTGAGTTTTTATTGGACTCAAATTGGCTAGATTCAGAATGGCATTTAATTAAATTAGAAGAGTTTACTCCTAGAGTTGCACTAGGGAAAAAAAATAAAGTTTTTAATGGGCAAACAGGACGAGCAGTATTTCAATTAAATAGTAAGAATTTAGGTACTGCAGGTTATATTCTATCACAACAAGCCGCTGTTATTTTGATTAATTATATAAAATCATTAGATAAGTTGATTGCACTGGATCACTTAATGTTTGAAAATGTTGTTAAGCAAAAAATTTTAACAGTTAATCAACTTAAACCAGCTTTATGTATTCAAGATGTAACATTATATTCAACTAAAGATAGTGTTAAGTTTGCCAGTCATTTATATAAAGAGCGTTTAACGAGAAGAAAGTACAATAAAAAGAAGGGAATAGATAAAGTTTTTTTAGAACTCTATCGTATATTGCATCAGCTAAAAAGTATCTTGTTTTTTAAGTCGGTAGGTTTTAAATAGAGTAATTTATGGAAAATTTTGTTATTAGTTTAAAATCAGCAGAAGACCGTAGAGCACATATTCTCGAGCAATTTGAAGAGAGAGGCATTCCCTTTTCTTTTTTTGATGCTATTGAACCGAATCAAGTTGAAAAAACTGCGATAAATTTATCTATTCAAATTTCTGGTAGTTCTTTAAGTCATGGTGAAATAGGGTGTTTATTAAGCCATGTGACACTTTGGCAAAAAGTAATTGATGAAAATATAGAATATATAGGTATTTTTGAAGATGATATTTATTTAGGGGACGGTGTTGAAAAATTTATTTGTAACGAAGAGTGGATAAAAGATAATTGGAATATTATTAAGGTTGAAAAAAACTCTAAATTCAACTATTTGTCTTTAATAGATAAACATGTTTTAAGTGATAATAGAGTAATTTCAAAACTATTAAATGCTAATTTTGGTACGGCAGGATATATCTTATCAAATAAAGGGGCACATAGCCTTTTAAGATTTATTCAAAATGAAGTTTTAATTGATCATATAGATCAGATTATGTTTAAAAAATACTTAAGCAAAGGCGAATTTTCTATTTATCAAATTAATCCGGCGTTATGTATTCAAGAATATCTTTTGTACCCAGATAATATTACTTTTAAATCTAGTTTAATGTGGAGAGATTGTAGTAAAAATAAAGAACAGAATATTATAAAAAAAATTAATCGAGAGTTGGTAAGGTTTTTATTGCAGGTATATAGGCTCCCTTTAAAGGTAAAAATACTGTTTAAATAATAGTTCTTTTTGAAAGTACAATTTTTTGCACTCTGTACGAAATAAAACTTTTATAAACATTGCTTGAATTTTGACTAATGCAAGGCGTTTAGTTTAGAGTTATTTATATATTTGATAAGTGAGATACCCATGGAACTTCCAATAATTCATGCTTTATGGATCGGAGATAGACTTGGAAAAATATCAAGTTCTTGTCTTAGATCATTTGTGTTGAGGGGGCACAAGGTTTTATTACATACATATGGTGAGATTTTAGACTTACCTGAAGGGGTTCAGTGTGTTGATGCAAATGCAGTAATTCCAAAAAATAAAATTTTTAAACATAATCGGACAGGAAGTTATGCACTTTTTTCCGATGTTTTTCGATATGAATTACTAAAACAAGTTTCAGGTGTTTATGTTGATTGTGATGTCTATTGCTTAAAACCTGTAATAATTCCACCATCAAATTATTTGTTGGGTTTTGAAAGTAATAATAAAATAAATGGGGCGGTTTTAGCATTACCTCATGAAAGTCAATTATTAACATCTTTATTGAATGCTGCATATAATCCATTTTTTGTACCACCATGGTATAAAAAATCGAGACAAAGAAGATTAAAACTTAAGAAAACTTTCGGTATAGGACAAAACATTGCAGATATGCCATGGGGGGTAATTGGTCCAGATGCTATTACTTATTTCGTGAAAGAATTAAACTTATTAAATCAAGTGCAACCGATCGATATCTTTTATCCTGTTCATTATGATTGCATTAATTTACTGACTGATCCGCTATTAAATATAGAGGATGTTACAAGTTCAAGAACAAGTTGTGTACATTTATATAATGAGATATTGAGAGCAATTGACATAGATAAAATTGATGAAAATTGTATTTTAGCAAGAATGTTTAAAAATGAAATTTAAAGATAGAGTGAAGTTATAAAATGCATCCAGTAAAGAAAAAAATTAAAATCGGTCTAATTATAGATGAGTTTTTTGGGGCGGTTGGTACAGCTTATGGTGGTTATGGATTTTTAGCGAGAAGACATATTGCTAAATATATTCCTAATGAAGATTTTCAAGTGGACGTATTGCTTGGTCGAGGTAAGCGAGATTTTTTTGCTGAATCATATCAAGTAGATGGTAGTAACGTTTATCGTTTACCGAGAAGAAAATGGTTTGCTAGACATTGGTTAGCAAAACAAAACTACGACATCTATTTAAGTATTGAGTTAACATATAGCTATATTTTAGAAAATGAGCGGAATAAAAATAAAAAAATGATTCTATGGATTCAAGATCCAAGACCACATTATGAATGGGACGAAATTAATACAGTAAAGCTTTTTCCAGAAACTAATTATTATAACCAAAAAATTTATGATCTTGTACATGATTGGTATAAAGCAGGGCGGGTAAAATTTGCTTCACAAGGTTACTTTTTAAATCAAAAAGCAAAGGATTTATATGCTTTAAATGATGATGTTTCAATTCAATATTTACCGAACCCAATTGATATTTCACATGAGTTTAATTTTGAGACTTATCAAAAAAAACAAATGATTATTTTTTTAGGACGAATTGAATCTGTTAAACGTGGATGGCTTTTTTGTGAGATTGCAAAAAAATTGCCGCAATATGAGTTCTATATATTAGGGCAAACATTTAGAGAGGATGATAAAAACTCTGAGATTATGAAGGATTATTATGCAATCGAAAATTTACATTTTGCTGGTCATGTTGATGGTGATAAAAAAGAAGAGTATTTAAGAGATGCTAAAATACTGGTAAACACTTCTATTCATGAAGCTTTGCCGATTTCATTTTTAGAGGCTTTATCTTTTGGTACTCTACTTGTGAGTAATCGAAATCCTGAGGATTTAACTGAAAAATTTGGTATTCATGTCGGAGATGTTTTAGGCGATGGATTTGATAAGATTGATCTATTTGTTAAGGCGATTCAAAAACTCATGTCAGATGATGAGATGCGTAATACACTTGGAACACAAGCAATCCAGTATATTAAAGATAGGCATAATGTTGAAAAGTTCAGAGAAGACCTCAGAAAAATGATCTTAACGGAAGTGCAAAGCATTGAGTAAATATGGCTCAATGCTCAACTTATTTATACAAATTCCTACCACCCTCTAACTTCCTAAATCGTTTATAGCCCCATAAATACTGTTCAGGAGCGATATTAATCATTCGCTCCATTTCTTTGTTCAAGGTATCGACAGAAAGCTGTAAATCTTTAGAATTAATATCTTGAGATAGTGCAGTAAAATGTAAATCAAAACCTGAGAAATCAGGGCGACGGACACAAGTTAAACCCACGACTGAACATTGGGTCTTTGCTGCAAGCTTTGAAAGCAAAGTTGAAGAAAATGCTTTTTGCCCATAAAAGTCAGAATAAATACCCCCAGACTCTTTAGGAATATGGTCGGGAAGGATGGCTGTAAACCCACCTTGTTTTAAATGTTTAAATAATGCACGTACACCAGTATCATCAGTGGGTACTAGTGTTGCATTTAAGCGTTGGCGAGACTCTAACATAAACCGATCTAAGTCTTTATTTCTGCTTGGCTTGTACATGATAACGGGATGAGTATGTTGGTTGATCCACGCATTCATGAGCTCCCATGCCCCAAAATGGGGTACCACACCAATACAGCCATTGGGGTTCTTTAAGGCATTGAGAAAAATCTCAGCATTATAGACCTGTTTAATTTGTGCTAAGGCGAATTCTGGAGAAGATCCCCAAATTTTAATTGACTCTGCATAAGTCATACATTGACTTTTTAAACTGGCTTTAATCAGTTGATTACGTTGTTGTTCATCAAGCTCGGGATACGCTGCTGTTAAATTCAATTCAGTGGTGCGTTTTGCTGAAGAATTACTGATAAACAATAAATTCCCGACACCTCTAGCAATACTTTGTATCATCCCTAGAGGTAATTGAGAGAAAGTTTTAAGTAGCTTATACATTTAATTATTATTAGTCGCGATCAGCATTGCCTTTCAACACCAAATAAATTAGTGCTGAAATAATAAAGAAACCAGCAATAAAACTGCTCATGCTGAAATATAGAATACGTTGATAAGTATCTAAATTAAACAACTGATGGCTTAGGATATAACGCATAAATCCCCATTGAACCACTGAAAATACAATGATAATAATTGTATGACGAAGTACATTAGGTCGCATAGCCATAGGTTTTCACCTCAAAAGTTAACAGCGATAGTATGCCATTTATGAGAACTTATCTCAATTAGAACCTATCTAAAAAAATGCATATGAAAAATAGAAAACCCTGCATAGCGCAGGGTTTTCGATGAAACAGCTAAAAATTATTTAGCTTCTTCAGCTTTCGGTTTTTCGCGTAAACGAATACCCAAGTCACGCAATTGATTTGGTTCAACTGGTGCTGGTGCTTGAGTTAATGGACACTCAGCAGTTTTAGTTTTCGGGAAAGCAATCACGTCACGGATAGACGATGAACCTGTCATCAACATCACTAAACGGTCTAGACCGAATGCTAAACCACCATGAGGAGGTGCACCGAATTTTAAAGCATTTAATAAGAAACTGAATTTTTCTTCAGCTTCTTCTTCGCCAATACCTAAAGCTTCAAAAATGGCTTTTTGCATTTCTAAAGTGTAGATACGCAATGAACCACCACCGATTTCAGTACCATTCAATACCATATCGTAAGCAACAGAAAGTGCTGCACCAGGATTACTTTTCACTTCTTCAACACTTGATTTTGGAAGTGTGAATGGGTGGTGAACAGACGTCCATTTACCATCATCAGTTTCTTCGAACATTGGGAAGTCAACCACCCAAAGTGGTGCCCACTCGGTTGTTGACATGTTCATGTCATGACCGATCTTGATACGTAAAGCACCCATTGCATCATTTACAACTTTGGCTTTATCTGCACCAAAGAATACGATGTCACCGTTTTCAGCACCAACACGCTTTAACAAATCAAGCACGATTGGTTCGATGAATTTAACGATTGGGGATTGAAGACCTTCGATACCTTTTTCAAGTTCATTGACTTTAATATAAGCCAAGCCTTTCGCACCATAAATTCCAACGAATTTAGTGTATTCATCAATTTGGCTACGTGGCAGTGAACCTGCTCCTGGTACACGAAGTGCAACAATACGGCCTTTAGGATCTTTTGCTGGGCCTGCAAATACTTTGAACTCAACGTCCTGCATCATGTCAGCAACGTCTACAAGTTTCAAAGGAATACGTAAGTCTGGTTTGTCAGATGCATAATCTCGCATAGCATCTGCATAAGTCATGCGTTGGAATTTGTCGAATTTCACACCAAGAAGTTCATTGAACATCTTAACGGTCATGCCTTCCATCAAATCCATAATATCATCATCGTTTAAGAACGATGTTTCGATGTCGATTTGAGTAAATTCAGGTTGACGATCTGCACGTAAATCTTCGTCACGGAAACATTTTGCGATTTGGTAATAACGGTCTACACCACCAACCATCAACAATTGTTTAAACAATTGTGGTGATTGTGGAAGCGCATAAAAGCTACCATTTGAAACACGGCTAGGCACTAAATAGTCACGCGCACCTTCAGGTGTTGCACGTGTCAAAATTGGTGTTTCAACATCCAAGAAGCCGTTTTCATCTAAGTAGTTACGAATTAACGTGGTCACTTTAGAGCGGAAACGTAAACGATCAATCATTTCTGGACGACGAATATCGAGGAAACGATATTTCAGACGGATTTCTTCAGAAATATTGGCATTTTCATCATTCAATGGGAATGGTGGAGTTTCAGATGCAGCAAGAACTTCGATTTCTTTACCTAAAACTTCGATTTGACCACTCACCATATTGGCATTTTCGGTGCCTTCATAGCGACGACGTACACGTCCTACAATTTTTAATACATATTCTGAACGTGCTTTATCTGCAGTTGCAAATGCTTCTGGGGTATCTGGATCGATGACGACTTGAACGAGACCATCACGATCACGCATATCAAGGAAAATCACCCCACCGTGGTCACGGCGACGATGTACCCAGCCGCAAAGTGTTACAGTCTGGTCAATTTGAGCTTCGGTTAAAGAACCGCAATAATGAGTTCGCATCATAGCGTTAAAAATCCAACTATATGGGTTAAGGAAGCGAGTACGTAAACAGCGCATCGCCTAAAAATGTAATGTGAGATTATGCCTCTTTGAGCGGTGAGTCACAAGGACTTGGGGCAAAAACTAACATGTTGCCGAATAAATTTAAGCTGATTTCGAGAAAGTTTCAGTGACTGAAACGGCAAATAGAGCATCATTGAAAATATTTTTTATAATTTAAATAATGAAACAAAAGACAACCTAAAGTGAAACAAAGGATTGAACCTTGGGTAAAGGCTTTCATAAAAAAGCCAATCAGTACATATAAATCAGTATCCTGTGGAATGAAGCCTGTACTTTTGGCAATATAAACATAATACAAGCAACCACTAAAAAACGCAGTTACAAATAAACTTATACAGAAAAAATTTACTTTAGGATTTCGTATTTGACTGACGCTATATTTAAAAAAGTAATGCAAACCCATCCACATTAAAAACGGTAAAGCCGCAGCAGAACAGCCGATTTGTAGGACTTTATGCATCGGGTAAATACGATCAAACATACTGACGGGTTGCGCTAAAAATTCTTTAAAAGCGAAAGTTCGAAAATCTAAATGGGTTAAACCATCCCAAATAATATGGGTTGCTGTACCTAAGATAATCGCCAATACCATCCAAATTAGAAATTGAAAAAAAGTTGAAAAACAAGCAATATTTAATGGTTTTTGAATGCCTAAAAACTTAAATAATAATGGGCGATATAAGCTATACCAAAGTAAGCAGAACAGTAATCCCACCAATAAATCTGGATAGATAATTCCTTTAAATTGATGATTTAAATAAATTTCAGTTTTAACCAACACTCTATACAAATCTGGTGTCATTGTGCCAATCGCAAGTGCTGCAATCGGCAAGCGATTTCCTGAAAGTTTGGACAAAGGTGGCGCTAAAACAGCATGTGAAAGTGTAAAGGGCATTAGAATATTAAAAAGTTAAGCAATGGTTTTGATCTGATTCTATATAAAAAGCCAAAGAACGAATGTTTTTTATTGCAAAAATATTGAAATGTTATAATATAACATAATTCAAGAATATTGAGCTTTGAGAGCAATCGCATGTCCTTTACCAAAAGTGCCCTAACACTTTCCATTTCTGCAGTTATTTCAACTTCTATTTGGGCGGAAGATCAAACCAATACTGAAAAAAATCCACAACAATTAGAAACCATTACCGTTGTTGGACATCCCTTGGTCCGTTCAAGTCAAGATTTTGGCGTTGCAGATGAAACTGTTTCACGTGAAAAACTACAACAGGCTGGCACGACTTTAGGTGAAGCACTCAAAGATGAATTAGGGGTCTATTCCAATACCTTTGGGGCGGGTTCTAGTCGCCCTGTAATTCGTGGGCAAGAGGGTGCACGGGTTAAAGTAACTCAGAATGCAACAGAGACAATGGATGTTTCAAGCTTATCACCCGATCATGCCGTCACTGTAGATCCGCAGCTGGCACAAAAAATTGAAGTCATTCGTGGACCATCAACATTATTATATGGAGCTGGGTCTGTGGGTGGTTTAGTCAATGTGGTTGACAGTAAGATTCCGACAGCAATGCCTGAAAATGGTTATGAAGGCAATGTTGGTCTGCGTTATAACACAGGCAACGACGAAAAAATGGCACATGCTGGGGTGACTGTTGGTTTAGGTTCAAATGTTGCATTACGTGTAGAAGGCTTAAAACGTGATGCCAATGATTACATTACCCCGAACTATATCGTAACAGAAGAGCATGGTGATCATGCACATAGTACGAAAGAGCGTCGAGTTGGTAATACATTTTCAGAGTCTGAAAATGTAAATGTCGGCTTATCTTGGATCGGTGAACGTGGTTTTGCGGGTGTGTCTTATAGCAATCGCCAAGATCAATACGGTTTACCTGGGCATAGCCATGAATATGAGTCATGCCATTTACATGGCTTATCACTTCATTGTGGTGGGCACGATGATGACGACCATGCGGGTCATGACCATGATCATGGTGAAGAAGACCATGATCACGCTGAAGCTGGGCCATGGATTGATATGAAAACAGAACGTTATGATTTCCGTTCTGAGCTCAATGAACCTTTTGCAGGCTTTAAAAAACTTCGTGCACAAGCAAGTTATACCGACTATCAACATGATGAAATTGAAGGAAGTACAGCAATGACAACCTTCAAGAGCAAAGGTTATGAAGGTCGTGTTGAGTTGTTACACAATCCGATTGCTGCTTGGGAAGGCGTGTGGGGTGTCCAAGCCAGCCAGCAAAAATTAGATATCACAGGTGAAGAAGCGGTTCTTGCACCAAATAAAACCCAAAAATATAGTGTATTTGGCTTAGAGCATCGCCAATTTGGTGATTTTCATGTGGAATTAGGGACTCGTTTTGATCATCAAACAGTGGATGTCGACTCAGATCAAAAAGACTTTGATGGCAATGCATTCTCATATTCTGGTGCTGTGAATTGGGCATTTGCACCAAATTACACGCTCTCTTTAACGGGTTCTCATCAAGAACGATTGCCTTTAGCACAAGAACTTTATGCTGATGGAAAGCATTATGCGACCAACACTTATGAGTTGGGCAATCAAGATTTAAATAAAGAGAAGTCAAATAATGTGGAATTAGGCCTGCATTATGATAATGACAAGTTGAGCTATCATGTACATGTCTATCAAAATTGGTTTGATAACTACATTTATGCCAAAACTTTGGATCAATACGAAAACTTCCGTCTGATCAAATATAGTCAAGATAAAGCCAAGTTCTATGGGACAGAAGGTGAAGTCGCTTATCAGTGGAATGATGTGTATAAAACCAGTCTGTTTGGCGACTATGTACGCGGTAAAATTGAAGATGAAAATGCACCGCGTGTTCCTGCTGGTCGTTTAGGTGCTCGTGTAAATGCTGAGTTTGATGAGCGTTGGTCTGGTTCAGCAGAATATTCACATGTGTTTAATCAAGATAAATTTGCGTCTTATGAACAAGAAACCAAAGGTTATAACATGGTGAACCTAGGCGTTGCTTATCAGTATCCTTTGGCCAACAAACAAGAAGCGAAAGTATTCTTTAAAGCCAACAACCTGTTGGACGAGAAGATTTATGAACACACTTCTTTCTTATCGAATATTCCGCAAATTGGACGTAACTTTGTCATAGGTATGGACTATAAGTTCTAATTATTTGCAATCATTCACCAAATCGTTATTGAAAAATAAAGGAATTCGACCTAGGCTCTAAGGGTCTGCCAATACTTCATCTGTATTTGCGACAACGAGTGTTTTAGAAGGTACAAGGCATGAACTATGAAATTTAGTGATCTAAATGAGTAGGTCATAACGATGTAGCATCAAAAACACTCTAGTCGTTTCTGCTGTGCCTTGCGCTGCAAACAAAGCAGTGCTTTGTTTTTTGCTCAGGGTTGTGGTTAAAATTATCTCAAACATCGTTATGAAACTTGAAAATAGTCTCGCTATTCTCTTCATTTCATGCCTCGTTTGCTCAATTTTAGCCGACAACGCAAGTTATATATGAAATGTTGACAGACCCTAAATTGGTCTAGGTCTTTTCTTATGCGTATCTTCAATAAAATTCAAAACAAACTGAATTGGTCAAAACGTCGCTATTTCGGCATTATTATCGGCATATTGGCCTTAGGATATCTCTCATCTGCGATTTATCATGTTTATAAACCGCTTCCTAAAGGGCTGAATTTTACCGGACCATTGCGTCACGCCAATGTAAAATTTATGGCCGATGAAACCTATATTGATGCGCAAGGGAAGCAGCAACTTGATCAACATATCTTTGATAATGTGTTACAGCTGATTAAGCAAGCCAAGACCACCATTGTGATTGATATGTTTCTATTTAACAGTGAAGTCGGCGATTCTAAAGTTCAGCAACGAGAATTAACCAAGCAATTAACCCAAGCCTTGATTAATGAAAAAATTGTAAACCCAAGCTTAGAAATCAAGTTTATTACCGATCCAATCAATTCTGTTTATGGTGGAATTCAGCCTGAACAATATCGTCAATTACGTTTAGGTGGTATTGACGTGATTGAAACGAATTTAACACCACTCCGCGCATCTAATCCTACTTGGTCTGGGATATGGTATTTATGCTGTCAGGATATTGGCAATAACCCAAATAAAGGCTGGCTGAATAATCCATTTGGCGAAGAAAAAATTACAGTCCGCAGTTATTTAAATTTATTTAATTTTAAAGCCAATCATCGTAAAACCATCGTGGTTGATACTGCAGAAGGTTGGAAAACCATCGTCACATCTGCCAATCCTCATGATGGTAGTTCACGTCACTCCAATATTGCATTAATGGTTGACGGTGCAACTGCGACAGATATTTTAAATACTGAACAAACCGTCGCGCATATGTCGGGAGGTGATACGCCTTTTGTTGCATTTGGCAAACTACCTGAAAATCCAAATGATCCTCAGGTTCAAGTACTCACTGAAAAAGCAATTTATGGTGCAGTTTTAAACATGTTGGCGTCAGCAAAAGCCAATGATCAAATTGATTTAGCCATGTTCTATTTATCAGAGCGCCAAATTGTTAAAGGTTTAGTAGCTGCCAAGCAACGTGGAGTGAAATTACGTATTTTGCTTGATCCGAATAAAGATGCATTTGGTCGTCAAAAAAATGGTATCCCAAACCGTCAAGTGGCTTCAGAGTTAAATGACGCAGGGATTGATGTACGTTGGTGTAATACCCAAGGTGAGCAGTGCCATAGTAAGATGATCGTAAAGCATAATGCGCAATCTGCGGAAATGATTTTAGGTTCTGCCAACTTTACCGCACGTAATTTAAAAAATTATAATTTGGAGACTGATTTACGCGTGGTTGGCAATCCGCAACAGCAAGTTTTTATCGATGCTGAACAGTATTTTAATACGGCTTGGTCAAACTTAAATGGTCGTCAAATGAGTGTGGATTACAGCAAATACGCTGATGAATCAAAACTTAAATACGGGGTTTACCGTTTTATGGAATGGAGTGGTTTGTCGACGTTTTGATTTATTCAAAAAAATATGTATCGAAATGAAGAGATTTCGGTACATAATTTAAAGCTTGGTAGATTTTTTAATAACAAAGCTGAGCTTTAAATGAAAACATTACAAACATCATTTTTAAAATCATTACTTACACTGAGTCTGTTTATTTCACCACTTAGTTTTGCAGAGAATGCTTTAGTAGTTCAAGCAAAAACATTGCAAACAGGTAGTCCCACTGTCTCAATCAATATTGACAAAGCCATTCAATTATTCAGACAAGCTGCAGATCAAGGTGATGCAGAGGCTTATTTTCTACTTTCAAAATATTATTCTAATTCAGCAGATTATCGTTTTTTACCTGAAAATAGTCATTTATATAAACAGCTGCGTTTGGAAGCTGCTCAACGTGGTAATTTTGATGCATATTTATCATTAGATTTAGAAGCGGGTATCGCTGAAGGTTTTGGTATTTCTAATGATATCAGGCAAAAACTAATAAAAATTCGTCCACAAATTTTAAAACTTGCTGAACAAGGTGATGTTGAAGCCATACGTACATTCGTGCTTGCATTAGACAATGGGAATGATGATTACAGTGATGAACAGTGTAAATGGTTATATAAAGCAGTACAGCAGGGGGATTTATTGTGGGCGGGATCTAGTATCCAGAATTGTCCAGAAAACATTCTAAAAAAACTGGGTGCCAAGACGAAAGCTGCTTATGAAAAAGATCATAAAGATAGTGATTTAGCTCATTTTCAAATGCTTCAGCAACGTTCGAATCAAGGTGATATTGGAGCAAAAATAAAATTACTTGAAGATTATGCTGCTGACTCATACTTGTCAGAAAAGGATATTAAACAGCTCGAAAATGAGGTTTTAACGCATTATCAAAAACAAGCATCTCAAGGTGCGAGTGATGCGTATTTGATGCTTGCATTAAAAAAAGATGCGGATAAAGATAAGCAGAATTTGTATCTAAAAGCTGCGCAATTAAATAATCATGTGGCATTAACAGAACTTGGATCTGACTATTTATGGTCAGATGAAGAAAAACAAATAGATATTAATAAAGGTCTAATTTATTTAAAACAAGCTGCAGCACAAAACGATCCTGATGCAATAAATTATCTCGGTGTTTGGTACTATAACGAAGAAAATGAAGGCTATGATGAAGCACTTGCGCAAAAATATTTTAAACAAGCTGCTCAACTAGGGTCTGTCAATGCAATGGATAATTTGGCACGCATCGAAGATGAACCAGAAGATTATCGTTGGGCTGTTTTGGCTTATGAAAATGGATCATCTGAAGAAGATACGCAAAGTAAAGCCCTAGAAGCGTATCAAACAGGCAAGGGCACAATAAAAGATCCGATCAAAGCGAGAAATCTAAAAACATATATTCAAATGCGAGCCCAGTTCAACAATAATTTAGGTGGCTTGATTGAAAGCATCAATAATGATGCTGAGCGTACTGAAACTGAATCTAAGAACCGAAAAAGATAAACTCAGTTCTTCAACCTTAGTGTTGATCAGTTAAGCATTTTTAAAACCTCCCCCTTCAAAGTAAGCTATGCTTGTCGCTGCGAAGGGGACGGTTAACGAATTGAAATGTGTGCTTAGCTGTCGCTTTCTATTTAGTTTTTTGGATTTGGTGGCACTAACTCATCCAAATCTTTATTTGAAATATGATCTAACTCATGTAAATCAGTTTTGATTTTCCATTTGCTTTCATCATCTACAGGTTTTGGTAAACGTGCCTCTAACCAGTCACACACCACATCGGGTGAAAAATCTGCATGGTTACATTGAATCACCCAAGCTAAAAATTGTTTCGCTTCACCATTCATATACGGAGGAGGAGAAACGGGTAAAAACTGAGTCGGAAGGCGTTCATTTTTAGAAATATAATTTAGAACGTGACCAAGTTCTTGTACAGTTTGCCACGCTAAAGGATGGTCAATATTGATTTGAAATTTAAACCACCATGCTTGTTTGCCATCTGAACCATAGCTATCAATAAATGCCTCTTGCACACTTGGGATTTTGCAAAAAAATTGATGTAAACGGTCAAAGCTCAGTTCAGCCACAATACAGCACTCATCAGATTAAAATTATATTTTATCAGATTGATGTCAGAATTTACCCAAGTTGATGTATAAACAATAAAGAAGATTAAATTTCGACTGTAATTCATCCATTATTTATCTTGAATGATGGATTAAGCTGTTGTGTATACGTTCAAGTTTGGAGGTTGAAATGAAACAGATACTCAGTTTAAGTGTCTTGATGTTGATGCTTTCAGTGACTTCAACAATGACATGGGCAGATGCTAAAGATTGGGCGAATTATCGCAGTGTTGAGCGGCCTCAAAAGAAATATCCGACAACGACCTATAAGTATACAGATCAATATGGCCGCCAAATGTCACAGGAGATTCCTGTTCGACCTCAATACCAGCATCCTTATCCGACATACCCAAGCTATCCAAGTCGCCCCTATCCGCATCCAAATGGCCCATACCCAAGTTACCCACCACAAAATGGTGTGACGATTATTTATAATCATCAGTTTCCAACACGGACGGAATATTCAGGTAGCAGTTATGGTTATGTAAATGGTGAGGGTGGTCATATAGAAAGCTCACAATATACCTTAATTAGTGATTGGCGACGTTATGGATTACCTGACCCACAGGTTGGTATGCATTGGATTTTCCAGAATGGTCGTTATTTACAAGTGCTCAATGAGCGCTGAA
The DNA here is from genome assembly GCF_009668065.1 of Acinetobacter sp. RIT698. NCBI lineage: Bacteria > Pseudomonadati > Pseudomonadota > Gammaproteobacteria > Moraxellales > Moraxellaceae > Acinetobacter > Acinetobacter sp. RIT698. The sequence goes on along the minus strand of NZ_WJYH01000006.1, from coordinate 83,961 downwards.
TGTGATTTAAAAGCAGCATCATGATCAATAGCAATGTATTAAATTTTCAACACAATAAAAAAGTCCCTTCTCCACTTTGTCTTACACTTTAATATAGTATTACTTTGATTTTGCTTAGGGAGAAGGGTAAGCGTATGAATCAAGACAAGAGACTAGGCCAGTTCATCGTCTTCTGGTCGTGGTGTTTTGCCATGAGGTAATGATTTTTCAGTATGTTTATCACGAATGACAGAAGGATATGTCCAAGATGCATATCTCACGATCAAAATTGCAATGGCTAAAATTAAAACCGATCCCGTAATAATCACTAAATCCATATCTGCTTTATGGTCATGCTGAATATCTGAAATTAGTAATCGCGTGAGTGCGGTGATTGCGATATAAATTAAGAAACGTACAGGCATGTGGTTGGTCTTAAAATAGATCCCCACCATTGCACCTAATTCCAAATAGATGAATAACAATAAAATATCGTCAATGCTGGCGTATTGTTTCACGGTTAAAATTTCAATAATTGTATGTACCGCTGACCAAGCGATCATACAGCCAATGATAAACAGCGCAATATAATGAAATGCTTCTACTGCAATATTGCCCAATTTATCGAGGAGGTTTTCTATTTTTTCTATACGTGGATCTTTATTCATAACATCCTCCATTTGTGCGTACTATTTATGATTAAACACTATGCAAATTTCATGCACATGAAAAGCGAAGTGAAATGTTTATGGCGAATAAATAACAACTATTTCATTAAGGAATTGATCATTTCATCTGATTAGTCTATAGATAGATTATTTTCAATACAATTAAAGGAATAACAATGTATTTGTACCGACCAATTGGGCTTTTTGAATATCAATTGATTGCAAAGAGTGGCTTTAAAAATTTCCCACCAAGATTGTATTGGCAACCTATTTTCTATCCTGTTTTAAATCAGAAGTATGCTGAAAAAATTGCTTTAGATTGGAATACCAAAGATCAAGCAAGTGGTTATATTGGCTATGTCACACGGTTTGAACTGAATGATGAGTATCTGGCTCAGTTTGAAATACATACGGTTGGTGATGATTTTTGTCAGGAGTTATGGATTCCAGCTGAGCGACTAGACGAGTTTAATCAGCAAATTATAGGGAAAATTGAAGTGGTTAATATTTTTAAAGGTGAAGCTTTTACTGAAGATGCTGAATTACCTGAAATATTTAAAACTAGTCCAGATGGCTCGAAAGAGTATTAGGAAATAAAACATGTATCTTCCTACTCATTTTAAACAAGAGAATCTCCCTGAACTTTTCGATTTAATTGAAAAAAATCCATTGGGAAGTTTGATGGTTACTTATGACGGTGAAATTGAAGCGAACCATATTCCTTTTGAACTGGATCGGTCAGCTGGCAAGACTGGATTGTTACGTGGACATATCGCCAAAGCCAACCCTTTATTTACCTTGTTAGAACAGGTTCGATCGGCTTATGTGATTTTCCATGCTGAGCAAAGTTATATTTCACCGAATTGGTATCCAGGGAAATTTGAGCATCATCGGGAAGTACCGACATGGAATTATCGTGTTGTGCATGTGAAGGGAACAATTCGAAAAATAAATGATGAAAAATATTTGCGGGGTATTTTGGCGCGATTGACTCGTCAGCATGAAGCACCACAGGCGGTACCTTGGAAAATGGGGGATGCGCCCAATGATTATATCGCTGCTTTATTACAGGAAATTGTGGCTATCGAAATAGAGATCGAATCAGTGATGGCTAAGTTTAAAGTGAGTCAAAACCGTTCTCAGATCGATGCGGCAAGTGCGGCAAATGCTTTACAAAACCAATCTCCAGAGATGGCTGAATCGATTCGGAAGTTTTATCCAAAGTAAGATTATCTGATGTAACTTGATTTATGTTGCGATCAACTTTTATAGCCACACGATATAATTGCACCATCCTTGATTTTAAGATGCATAGAAAAGCAAACCTAACGGCTTTATGACATTCAAGAGATATAGATCAGTAGGTGTTCTAAAAAAAGCATCAGTTGCAAATAAAAAACGCCCGAATCATCGGGCGTTTTATGTCTTATTTCAATTGATGATGAAATTAAGCCTGATTAGTAAAATAATCTTCGCTGAAATTCATAATAACTTCTGCACCTGCTTTGATTTTAGCAACACGTGCATTTAAATCAGGCAAGAGGCGTTGGATGAAGTAATGAGTCAATGCAAGTTTGTCTTGATAGAATTGACCTTGCTTATTTTTTGCAGCATTGGCAATACGAGCAAACATATAAGAGAAACTTAATAAGCCAACGACATGCAGATACTCTACTGCCGCAGCATTTGCGAAATCAGCATTTTCTTTTGCACGTTCTAAAATATGCTGCGTAATCATATCTACTTCAGTTGCGATATCTAAAGTCGCATCTTTAATGAAGTTTAAGTCGGTATCTAGACCATTGGCAAAATCACGGATCTCTTCAATATATTCAGCAATGAATTCACCATTACATTTAATTGTTTTACGACCAATTAAATCTTGTGACTGAACGCCGTTGGTACCTTCATAGATTTGCGCGATACGTAAGTCACGCACACATTGTTCCATGCCCCATTCACGAATATAGCCATGACCACCAAACACCATTTGCGCATCGATTGCGGCATTAAACGCGGTGTCTGTTAAATAGGCTTTGGCAATTGGCGTCAATAATGCAACACGATTATTTGCCTTCGCTACAGCTTCAGGATCGGTTGAAAATTTAGTAATGTCGAGTTGTTGACCAACATAGACTGCAAATGCACGAGAAGCTTCATTGTTGGCACGTGCATTGAGTAACATACGACGTACATCACCATGTACAAGGATGCTGTCAGCAGGTTTGTTTGGAGATTTAACACCTGTCGCACTACGGCCTTGTACGCGATCAGTCGCATATTGTGCTGCATTTTGGTATGCATATTCAGAAGCGCCTAGGCCTTGAATACCCATTGACAAGCGTTCGTAATTCATCATCACGAACATTGCTGCAAGCCCTTCATTTTCTTTACCAACAAGGAAACCTTTGGCTGCATCAAAGTTCATGACACATGTTGCAGACGCTTTGATCCCCATTTTGTGTTCAATTGAACCAGGACCAGCTGTATTACGTTCGCCCAATGAACCATCAGCATTGACGAGGAATTTAGGCACGATAAAGAGTGAGATACCACGTGAACCCGCAGGTGCATCAGGTGTTTTTGCTAAAACAAGGTGAATGATGTTGTCAGCAAGATCGTGATCACCACCAGTAATAAAGATTTTAGTACCAGTAATGTTATATGTACCATCTTGATTAGGTTCAGCTTTAGTTTTGATAATCCCTAAATCTGTACCTGCATGAGGTTCAGTTAAACACATCGTACCAGACCATTCACCTGAATAGATTTTAGGTAAATAGGTTTCTTTCTGTTCTTGAGATGCATAGCTATTTAAAGCCATACCAGCACCGACAGAGAGAAGCGGGTAGAGCATGAATGATGGATTGGTAGCAAATAACATTTCATCTGCAAGTACAGTCAGCATTTTTGGCATTGCCTGACCGCCCCATTCCTCTTCAGCACCTAGGCCAATCCAACCGCCTTCAGCGTATTGTTGGAATGCTTCTTTAAAACCAGCAGGTGTCGTGACTTTGCCATTTTCATAATGAGCGCCTTCTTCATCACCTGTACGGTTTAAAGGAAGCGTAACATTTTGTGCAAATTTAGCCATTTCTTCTAAAATTGCTTCAGCCGTTGCTGCATCAACATGTGCAAGCTTTTCGTTGGCTTGCCAGAATTGCTCTGCATTGAAAACGTCATTCAGAATGAATTTCATATCTGCAAGTGGCGCATTATAAATTGGCATGTTCGTTCACCTGTTTATTGTTTGAATCTGTAGACTTAGATCAGTTTAACCAACAAGCATGTATGTTGTTAGATGGTCTAAGTAAATAACGCTCTATTTATAAAGAAAAAGGACTGCCAAAGCTATGACCGTCCTTTCTCTATTTCTGCACTCTTGAGTACAGTTTTCTAAATACCTAGCTCGGCATTCTACTTAGAATGCAAAGTCTTCAGCATCTAATGACATCAATGGATCTAAGCCACCCGCGATCACGTCAACATGTGAACGAACGCGTGGTAAGATTTTCTTGAAGTAGAAACGAGCAGTCTTAATTTTTGCATTATAGAAGCCAGTTTCAGTAGAGCCTTCAGCAAGTTTTTGTTGAGCAACAAGCGCCATGCGAGCCCATAAGAATGCAAGCGTTACATAACCAGAGAAGTATAGGTAGTCAACCGCAGCTGCGCCTACTTCATCTGGATTTTGCATAGCTTTCATACCGATTTGCATGGTTAAATCACCCCACTCTTTGTTAAGAGCAGCAAGTGGTTCAACAAATTCTTTCAGGTCAGCATTGTCTTTGTTTGCTTCCGCAAATTTATGGATGATCTTGGTGAAGTCTTTCAACATTGCACCTTGCGTACCCAATACTTTACGACCTAACAAATCAAGTGCTTGGATTTCAGTTGTACCTTCGTATAAGCAAGAGATACGCGTATCACGTACAATTTGCTCCATACCGTGTTCAGAAATAAAGCCGTGACCACCAAATACTTGTACACCATGCTTCGCTGATTCAGAACCTGTTTCAGTTAAGAATGCTTTCGCAATCGGTGTCAATAATGACAAGATATTGTCGGCAAATTTACGATCTTCTTCAGTAACACCTTGCTCTACGATATCTGCATATTGAGATAAGAAGTAAACCAATGCACGACCACCTTCAGCAAAGGCTTTTTGTGTCATCAACATGTTACGTACAGCTGGGTGAACAATGATTGGATCAGCTTCTTTCTCTGGTGCTTTAGGACCAGAAAGTGAACGCATTGCCAAACGATCTTTCGCATATGCAAGTGCACCTTGGAAAGATGATTCAGACGCTGTTAAACCTTGAACAGCAGTACCAATACGTGCAGTGTTCATGAAGGTAAACATTGCATGTAAACCACGGTTTTCAGGTCCAATCAAGAAACCTTTTGCGTTATCAAAATTGATCACACAAGTTGCATTACCGTGGATACCCATTTTGTGTTCAATTGAACCACAACGTACTGCATTACGGTCTGCAATAGAGCCATCTGCATTTACATTGAACTTAGGTACGATGAATAACGAAATCCCTTTAGTGCCTTTAGGTGCACCTGGTAGACGAGCCAAAACGATGTGAACGATGTTGTCCGCCATATCGTGTTCACCAGCAGAGATAAAGATTTTCTCGCCAGAAATTGCATAGCTACCATCTGCTTGTGGCTCAGCTTTAGAACGGATAATCCCTAAGTCAGAACCTGCATGAGATTCTGTTAAACACATGGTACCAGTCCATTCACCTGAAACAAGTTTAGGTAAATATGTTGCTTTTTGCTCAGCAGAACCATGATGCTCAATTGTACGAACCGCACCATGTGAAAGACCTGGGTACATACCCCACGCCCAGTTTGCAGAACCCACCATTTCAGAAATAGCCGTTGCTAAAGAACCTGGTAAACCTTGACCGCCATGTTCTTCTGGAACTGAAAGAGAAGGGAAGCCTAATTCTACATATTTGTCATAGGCTGCTTTAAAGCCTGTAGGCGTAGTCACTACACCATCATTCCATTTACAGCCTTCACTGTCACCGATTTGGTTAAGTGGAGATAATTCATTTTCACAGAAATCCGCGCCAGCTTCTAAATATTGATCAATCAATTCACGGCTTACGGTTTCTTGGAATGCAGGGAGTTTCGCGTAATGTTCTTCAGCATTTAATAATTCATGCAAAACGAAGTGCATATCACGTAAGGGTGCTTTGTATTGTGGCATATCGGTTTCCTCAATACTGGTTAAACCAGATTTATAATCTTCATAAATACGACGTGTGTCTTCTATGACACATATTTGTTCCGCTACATCGTGCAACATCTTATAGTGACGTACAAGTATTTCATGGTTATTTCTCTGTGACTGTAAAGTCAAAGAAAAAAGGATTGAAAGCTGTAAGTGCATTGAGTGTAAACACTTTTCATTGAAAAATAAGGATACAAATAGTCAAAATCGTAAAAACTTGTGTCCAATAAAATGGCAGTCAAAATATGACGGAAATGCCATTTATATTTTTAAAATGTAGCGAAAAGATTGAAGTGCAGACTTGATCTTGGATGAGGCGTGATTGAATGTGTGGTTAAAACTATAGATATTGAGAACGTTTTTAGTTTTTTTACGCAATATGACTTTGAATGATTTAAACCAATAAACGCACTGCATGTTTTGTTAATGGTGATATTTTTATGGCAATCACTCGCCCCAAAGCCGATCCACAATGTCTTCTACCGAGTATTCAAAATATCGCCCTGTTTGATCTTTATTGCGCTGAAACAATTGATGCTTAAATGCTTTAAAATTGATTTTTAAAAAATTGTAGAAATAGCCCCCAGAGAATATGGTGCGGAGGTAAAAAGCATTGATGAATTCATTTGCATGTTGAGTGTTAAAGTCTGAGCTTTTAATCCGCTGGACGATTTCAGTAAGCTCTTGTTTTGAAATATTATGAATGATTTTAGGCTCAGGTAGGCAAATATCAAAGCTTAAATTTTCGATGCCTTCGGCTTCCCACCACTCCCAAAGATCATATTGAGAGATGTCTTTGCTGGTAATTTCTGTGAGCTTTTCACTGAGTTTTTGATATTCAAGCGAATCTTCATCACCAAACTTATCGCAATAGTCGGTGTAATTAGCAATCAATTTGAGTACGAGCGGGTAATGTTGTTGTGCTGTTTCAAAATCGGGTTCTATTTCTGTACGAAGTTTATTCATCGTTTGCTATGTTTAAATGATCAAAAAGTTTTAATGGTGCTATCAATAAGCGACAAGAAAAGCATAAATTCTAAAATGAAGTCGAGAAATGAGAAATTAATGTTTTAAGCCCATTTTCACAGATTTACCGCTCTCTTTCACCAATTTACCTTACTCGCCAGTATGACCTTCTAAATGAAAACCGTCGTTTATTTTTACTGGGAAGAGGAGGGTAAATTGGATGATTCAAACGGGTAGGCTAATTAAACTCGCCCACTGAGCGCTCTTTTGCCCAGTCACGTAAGATAAATTTTTGCAATTTACCTGTCGATGTTTTTGGAATCTCACAAATCACTACACTTTTAGGGACTTTAAAGCGTGCCAAATGCTGTTTGCAGAATTCAATCACCTCTTCAGGTGTGGTTTCTGCACCTTGTTTAAGTTCAATAAAGGCACAAGGAACTTCTTGCCAACGCGAATCGGGTTGCGCAACCACTGCCGCAGTCATAATTGCGGGGTGAGTATAAAGAACCTCTTCAACTTCTAAAGATGAGATATTTTCACCACCTGAAATAATGATGTCTTTTGAACGATCCATAATTTTTGCATAACCATCGGGCTGGCAAACCGCTAAATCACCAGTATGAAACCAGCCACCTTTAAAGGCTTCTTCTGTGGCTTTGGTATTTTTTAAATAACCTTTCATGACAATGTTGCCACGGAACATAATTTCTCCCATGGTCTTGCCGTCATTAGGTACAGGTTGCATCGTTTCAGCATCCAACACACGCATACCATCTTGTAATGGATAGGGGACACCTTGGCGCGAATGTAATTGTGCTTGCTCTTGAATGGATAGGTCACTCCAACCTGCTTGAGATGCACATAATGCAGAAGGGCCATAAGTTTCAGTGAGACCATAGACATGATTGACTTGAATACCGATATGATGCATTCCTTCAATAATTGCCGCAGGCGGTGCAGCACCAGCCACCATTACTTCTACATGATGTTCAAATTTAATTTGTTGTTCTTTCGGGGTGTTGATCAACATCGATAAGACAATCGGTGCACCACAGAAATAGTCAACTTTGTATTGATCAATGAGTTGATAAACTAACTCAGGATCAATTTTACGTAAGCAGATATTGGTACCGCCGTTGGCTGCAACAGTCCAAGCAAAACACCAACCATTGCAATGGAATAGCGGAAGTGTCCATAAATATTTACAACGTGGCGTCATACCACAGGCGATGATATTACTGGCTGCATTGATATAAGCACCACGATGGTGATAAACCACACCTTTCGGATTGCCTGTAGTGCCAGAGGTATAATTTAGACTAATCGCATCCCATTCATCCTGAGGTAAATGCCACTCAAAATCTACATCGCCGCCTTTTAGCCATTCCTCATATTCAATTTGACCAATACGTGCTGTAGCATCATTGTTTTCGTATTCCTCATCTGCAACATCAATGATATAGATTTGTTGAGCAATAAGCGCTACAGCTTCTTTAGCCAAAGCCGCAAACTCAGGGTCAACCAAAAGAACTTTGGTTTCAGCATGCTCTAACATAAACGCAATGGTTTTGGCATCTAAACGAGTATTCAGCGTATTTAAAACAGCATCAGCCATAGGGACTGCAAAATGCGCTTCGACCATCGCAGGGATATTGGGTAAAAGAACAGAAACGGTATCGTTTTTTTGAATCCCCAGATTTTGTAATTGATGGGCAAATTGACGACAACGGGTATAGGTGTCACGCCAAGAGATATGACGAGCACCATGTACAATCGCATCTTGATTTGGATAAATGTAGGCTGCACGCTCTAGGTAACGTAAAGGTGATAATGCTACAAAGTTTGCAGGTGTTCGTGGTAATTGATCATAGGCACTGACCATGTTTAGCTCCATCTATATTTGTTCTAATTTCCGTGTTTAAAAGATATGCATAAGCCTGTCAGAATTCATTTAGGCTTTAGTCGAGTACTCCCGCTAAATATGCATCGTTAGACATCTTTACCCTTATTTAAATATTTTTTGGAATATTTAATTTATTGAATTAAATTAATATTTTGTAAGCTTAATATAAGTATTAACCCTGATTTTATGCAGAATCTTATTTAAAACTACGTCATTCAAATACGAATAACTGAACCCAACAGTTTCGCTTTTTTGTATTCCGTTGGCGAAGATCCAGTCCATTTTTTAAACGCACGACGAAATTCCCTTAACTCACTAAAACCAAGATTGAAACTGATTTCACTCATCGATTGATTTTCTTCAATCCACTGTTTGGCTTTTTTTTCTAACACCTGTTGCTTTAATAACTGAAAATTTAGTCCTTCATTGAGTAGTAAACGCCGTAAATGGCGTTCGCTAAAATGAAAATATTGCGCTGCTTGCTGCATATCAAAGCGTTCAGGTAGATGGCTTTCAACCAAATGTGCTAACACTTTTGCCAAACTGTGTTGATTCATTTGATCAAATTGTTTTAAAGCTTGATCACAAATCAGAATTGCACTTTGATAATTGACAGGACTATAGTTTTTGAGGCTTCTCGACAAGAGTGTTTTGTTAAATCGGATGACATTTTTAGCCGTTTTAAAATAAATTGGACAATTGAAAATTCTTTGATAATCATTGATATATGCTGAATGATCATAGCTCAGTTCTAAGCTGATTAACTCATAGCTATGGTCTAGCATCATATTGACACAGGTAATAATACTGGCAAAAACTTCATCACAGAAAAAGGCTTTTAGCTCACCACAGTTACTTCGCTCAGAAAGTTCAATTTCACAATAATCATCAACAAGATTGACGGTTAAATCTAAGACACTGCCTGAAATGGGATGATAGTGCAGTGCGGTCTCCAATGCTTCAGCCACCGTTTTACAGGCTTGCATGGCAAAGCCCAAAATACCAATTGAAATCTGACCTTCACTACTGCCCAGCAATAAGCCTAAATTTTGTTGCTGGGTATCTTTAACTGCGAGATGAATAACCTCACAGAGTTCTGAAAAAGCAACAAAACCATGCCCTTGGCGAATTTGTTCCAAGTCTAAATTTTGTGCTGCGAACCAATTGTCATATTGCCAGTGTTGTTGTTCTGCATAATGAACCAAACTCGTCAGTATCATTGGTGGAATATAAAATTGAGTATTGGCAATTTCCTTTTGCTGCAAGCTCATAAAGTCCGCTTCGCCCCCCATATTATTGTTGCTTTTACCCTAGTTGGTATCGCATATTTTTGATTAAGATTCAATCTACTTCTCGTGTTCGCTGATATAAAAAAGATAAAGGATGACTGCATATGTTTATGGTGGGTTGGGATAAACAAGAAATAAACATTCAGCCACAAGGTTATGCCATGTTTGGTTATGGTATGTGGTCGCATCGTGCTTATCAAAAACGTACAGCATTGTTTGCTCGTACATTCACTATCCGTCGTTTAGCTTTAGAACAACCCATTATTTTTTGTTGTCTGGATTTTGGTTGTATTACTTATGCGATCCGTAGTGGTGTTGTTGAGCGCTTAAAACAACAACTAGCTGAGCAATTTAATGAACAGCACTTGGTCTTGATGGCAACCCATACTCATTCTGGCCCTGGCGGTTGTGCTTATGAAGCTTTATACAATATGCCGACCCCAGGTTTTGTTCCAGAGCATGTCGAAGCTGTAGTAAAGGCGGTCATGCTCAGTATTTCCAATGCCTTAGACACTGAAAAAGAAACTGAACTTCGTTATCAAAGTTGCCAATTTCCTGATGATATTCCAGTGGCATGGAATCGATCATTGCAGGCATATAATCGTAACCCCGATGTGATTCAAAGAGCCGAAGCAGAAACCCATCTCGCCTTAAATCGTGAAATGCAATTAATCGGTTTTTACCGTGATGATCAATTATGTTCATTGATTTCATTATTTGGAGTGCATGCAACCTGTTTGAGTAGTCAACTCAAAGCCCATGATGGCGACAATAAAGGTTATGCTGCTGCGTTAAGTGAACATTATCTATTAACACAAGGTATTCCAAACCCTGTTGCAATTTTCGCACAAGCAACGGCAGGAGATGTCTCTCCAAATTTTCATGGCCCCAAACAAGATGCGATTCGCAATAAAATTAAGGGCGAAAAAGAATATCAATATGCTGAGCAAAATGGGCGTTATCAAAGTGAAATTGCGATTAAAGCACTGACTACACCGCTTGAAAAAAACACTAACAATGTGATGGAAGCATGTTTACTCCAAGGCAGTATCGATGCTGTTTTATCTTATGTAGATCTGAGTCAAGTCAATGTGCCAAGTGAATTTAGTCAGGGGATCCAAGGCGCTAAAACCAGTGCAGCTTGTCATGGTGTTGGCTTCTTCGGGGGAACACCTATAGATGGTAAGGGGACACCTACAGCGATTCTTAAAGTGATGTCTTTACTTGCTAAACGAGTACGTAAGCAACGTTTAGCAAACTCGAATTCTCTACAGTACAGCAAATATAAAGCACTCTATGACTCACAATTCCCGAAAGAGATTGTTTTAGAAAGTCCGGATAATCAGTTGCTGGGTAAAGGTTTAGATTTTTCACCAAGCATTTTTGATCCTTTAATTGCAGAAATGAATCGCCAAGTTAAAGCAGGTGCCATTCAAGACAGCCCACTGGTTCCAAGTGTTATTCCGCTACAGATTATCCAAATTGGTCAATTGGCTTTAATTTGTTGTCCCGGAGAAATTACCACAACAGCAGGGCAACGTGTGATTCAGACTGTGGCAAAACAGTTCTCAAAGCATCATGGTATTTCAAAGGTTGGTTTAGTGTCTTATTGCAATGATTATATGGGCTATATCACCACCAATGAAGAATATCAGCAACAAGCTTATGAGGGTGCGCATACCTTATATGGTCAATGGACACATGCGGCAATTCAGTACAAATTTCAGCAATTGGCAACGCAACTGAATCTAGATAAATCTCAACGCGAATATGACCAAATCACATGGCCCGTAGCGATTCCACCACACGAAATAGAAAAAAGAACAAATCATGGCAATTTAAAAACTGCTGTACGCTAAAGGATGAGCATTATGAATCAATTGATTAATCAAGCACCGAACAAGCACAAATTAAATCAGCAAAAATGGAACAATTGGTCGGGCTATCAACAGTCTCACCCTGAGCAGATTTTAAAGCCTGAAAGTCTTGATGAGTTAAAATACATTGTCCAAACCCAAGCAAAGATTCGGGTGGTAGGAGCAGGGCATTCATTTACACCTTTGGTGGCTACCGATGCAACACTGCTGTCTTTGGATTGTCTTTCTGGTGTGGATCAAGTCAATACTGAATTTGCTCAAGCCAGTATTTGGGCAGGAACACGATTATTTAATTTAGGGCAATATTTAGAACCGATGCAGCAGTCTTTAATGCAACAGGGTGATATTGACCAGCAAAGTTTAGCTGGTGCTGTTTCAACGGGAACACATGGTACGGGTGTGGGCTTACATTGTATTTCAGGTTATGTACAAGCATTTGAATTACTCACAGCATCAGGAGAAATTCTTCATTGTAATCGCCATGAAAATCCAGATATTTTTGTAGCAGGGCGAGTGTCTTTAGGGAGCTTAGGGGTTTTGACTAAAATCACCATGCAGAATAAACCACGCTATAAACTTAAAGAGCAAGTTAGACTGTGTGCGGTCAAAGACTTTATTCAAAATATTGACCAATGGAAAGCACAACATCGGCATATCGAGTGTTTTGCATTTTCGCATGCAGATAAATTGATTTTAAAAACCTTAGATATTACTGAAGATGAGATTCAACCACGCACTGAATCATGGCCATCTGAGGATACGTTATTAACCTTATGTTGCGAGTTAACCAAATCTTTTCCGGCATTGAATCCAAAACTACAAAAGCTCTTAGGCGTTTTTATTAAGCCAAGCACATTTGTTGATTGGTCAGGCAAGATTTTCCCGACACCGCGTGAAACAAAATTTAATGAAATGGAATATCAGATTCCAGTTGAATTGGGTGTGGAATGTTTGCAAGCTGTTCTAGCTGCGCTAAAAAACTCAAAAGCACAAACCTTTTTCCCTGTGGAGTTTCGATTTGTCAAAGGTGATGATATTTGGTTGAGTCCGTTTTATCAGCGGGACTCTATTTCCATCTCAGTACACCAATATTATAAGCAAGCACCTAGACAATTATTTGATGAAGTTGAGTCGATTTTGCAACATTATCAAGGGAGACCACATTGGGGGAAAATGCATAGTATGGCAGCAACACAACTTAAAACCCGATACCCTAAGTGGGATGCGTTTATGCAGTTGAGAGAAAGACTTGATCCAAGCAGAAAGTTTTTAAACCCTTATTTAGAAAAGTTATTCTTATCTGATTAATGGGTAAAGTTGAGTGAATGGGTAAAATTAAAATAGACCATAAAGGTAGACTATGAACAACTTTTTTGAGCAATTAAATCGTGATTTAAAACAGTCAAATGGTGCATTACCTCGATTAATTGTTGATGATCAGGCGCTTGAACAAAATCTACAGTACGTTGCCAAAAAGCTTAAATATGGAAGCCATTTGCAACCACGTATCGTGGTAAAGTCTTTGGCATGCTTAGCATTATTAAAAACCATTAGTCTAAAGCTTTCGACTCAACGGTTTATGGTGTTTCATATGCCACAGCTTTTGCCAATCCTTGAGAACTTTTTGGATGTAGATGTGTTGTTTGGGAAACCGATGCCTGTAAGTACGGTTCAGCATTTTTATGCGATGAATCAAAATTGCAGACAAGCTGATATACAATGGTTAATTGATTCTAAAGCACGTTTATTACAGTACCTTGAGGTCGCAAAACAGTTTAGTTTAAAGCTTAAAATCAATATTGAAATTGATGTGGGTTTGCATCGCGGTGGTGTTCGTTCCGATTTTGCACTCATCGAAATATTAAGATTGATTGAACAAAATCCTGAGCATTTAGTACTTGCTGGCTTGATGGGCTATGATGCCCATGTGACGAAGCTGCCTTCAGTGATTAAAAAGATTGATGTCGCGTATCGAGAGTCACAAGACATTTATCAAAATTATAAAAATATTATTCAACAGCAATTTCCACATTTATGGCGAGCTGATCTTTGTTTTAATGGTGGTGGTAGTCCTACATTTTACCTCCACGTGGAGCAAAGTGTGTGTAATGATCTTTCTTTTGGTTCGATGTTGCTTAAACCAAGTGACTTTGACAGTGATGGTTTAAGTGTTTTACAAGCTGCGCTATGGATTTCAACCCCTGTTTTAAAAGTGCTGCCATTTACCCAGTTACCTGGATTAGAAGTTTTAGATAAATTACCCCATAGCTCTAAAGCTTTATTTGTTTATGGTGGATATTGGATGGCGCATTATGTTTATCCGCGAGGGATTCATCCGCATGCACTTTATGGGCGGAGTACCAATCAGGAAATGGTTAATGTGCCTAAAAACACTGAAATAGCCGTTGATGATTTTGCATTTTTAAGACCCACACAAAGCGAAGCGATTATTCCTCAATTTCATAAATTATATTGTTATAAAAATCGAGATTTTGAAGCATGGGAAACCTTTAGAGAGTAATGCGCCAAAAAGAGGAAGTTGATGGATAATCAAAAGTACAATTTAAATCAGAATAAAGAATAATTTTAAGACAAAGGTTTATAAATATGCTGTAAAGGTGTAAAATTCGACACACTTTTATTTTGTTCCACCGATTTTATCTTGAGGATCTTCCTCGATCATAATCTCGCGGTGACATGCTCCATTGTACGGGGCATCACTCCTTAAGGATTTTTAAATATGCCTATTATCACATTGCCAAATGGCGATCAAAAAAGTTTTGATCAAGCTGTTTCCGTTATGGAAGTTGCTCAAAGTATTGGACCTGGACTGGCTAAAAATACAGTTGCTGGGAAAGTAAATGGTCGCTTAGTCGATGCAAGTGATTTAATTACCGAAGACTCAACCTTACAAATCATCACTCCAAAAGATCAAGACGGTGTAGAAATTATTCGTCACTCTTGTGCACACTTGGTGGGTCATGCGGTAAAACAACTCTTCCCTGAAGCAAAAATGGTGATTGGCCCTGTCATTGAAGAAGGTTTCTACTATGACATCTGGATGCCTCGTCCATTTACTTTAGATGATATGGCTGCAATCGAAGCGCGCATGAAAAAGCTTATCGATCAAGATTATGATGTCATTAAAAAAATGACACCTCGTGATGATGTGATTGCTGAGTTCACTGCACGTGGTGAAGATTATAAGTTACGTTTGATTGCTGACATGCCTGAAGAAACTCAAATGGGCTTGTACTATCATCAAGATTATTTAGATATGTGTCGTGGTCCACACGTACCGAATACTAAATTTTTAAAGTCATTCAAATTGACTAAAATCTCTGGCGCTTACTGGCGCGGTGATGCCAAGAATGAACAATTACAGCGTATTTATGGTACTGCTTGGGCAGACAAAAAAGAATTAGCAGCATATATCAAGCGTATTGAAGAAGCTGAAAAGCGTGACCATCGTAAAATTGGTAAAGCTTTAGATTTGTTCCATATGCAAGAAGAAGCACCAGGTATGGTGTTTTGGCATGCCAATGGTTGGACGATCTACCAAGTGCTTGAACAATACATGCGTAAAGTTCAACAGGACAATGGCTACCAAGAGATTAAAACACCACAAATTGTAGACTTCACTTTGTGGGAAAAATCGGGTCATGCTGCCAACTATGCAGAAAATATGTTTACGACCCATTCAGAAAGTCGTAACTATGCAGTAAAACCAATGAACTGCCCATGTCACGTTCAAGTGTTTAACCAAGGTTTAAAATCTTACCGTGATCTTCCAATTCGTTTGGCAGAGTTTGGTTCATGCCACCGTAATGAGCCATCAGGTTCGTTACACGGGATTATGCGTGTACGTGGCTTTACTCAAGATGATGCACATATTTTCTGTACAACTGAACAAATTGGTAAAGAAGTTGCAGACTTTATTAAACTGACTTTAGATGTTTATAAAGATTTTGGCTTTGAAGAAGTTCAAATGAAATTGTCTACACGTCCTGAAAAGCGTGTGGGTGCTGATGAGCTTTGGGATGTTGCAGAAAAATCTTTAGCGGATGCTTTAGATGCTGCAAATCTTAAATGGGAAGAACAACCTGGTGAAGGTGCTTTCTACGGTCCGAAGATTGAATTTTCATTAAAAGACTGTTTAGGACGTATCTGGCAGTGCGGTACAATCCAGTGTGATTTTAACTTACCGTTACGTTTAGACGCTTCATATGTAACAGAAGATAACGATCGTGACCATCCTGTGATGTTACATCGTGCAATTCTTGGCAGTTTTGAACGTTTTATTGGTATACTAATTGAACACTACGCAGGCTTTATGCCACCATGGTTGGCTCCAATCCAAACATGTGTCATGAATATTACGGATTCTCAAGCGGAAGCTTGTGAGCAAGTCGTCGCAAAACTCAAAGAAAATGGAATTCGAGCAATTTCAGACTTGAGAAATGAGAAAATCGGCTTTAAGATTCGTGAGCGTACACTAGAGCGTATTCCATACCTATTGGTACTTGGAGATCGAGAAGTAGAGGAAGGGACTGTGAATGTTCGTACTCGCTCTGGAAAAAATTTAGGTACTATGTCAATAGACGCATTTATTGACCTAGTGAAAGCAGCCGTAGCCGAACGCGGCCGGTATATTGTGGAGTAAGAAAGATTAAACAGCCTGACCGTAACCAACAACAAGGTGCTAAAAGTAATCGTCCTGCATTAAATGATGAGATCAAAGCGAAAGATGTGCGTCTCGTTGCTGCAGATGGAGAGCAAAAAGGCATCGTTTCACTTGCTGAAGCTTTGCGTGCTGCTGAAGAAGTTGATCTTGATCTTGTTGAGATCGTGGCGAATGCAGAGCCACCTGTTTGTAAAATCATGGATTTCAACAAACATTTATTTGACTTGAAGCAAAAGCAAAAAGATGCGAAAAAGAAACAGCATCAAGTTCAAGTGAAAGAAATTAAGTTGCGCCCTGGTACAGACGTTGGTGATTACAATGTTAAGTTGCGTGCTATTCTGAAGTTTCTTGAAGAAGGCAACAAAGTCAAAATTACTCTACGTTTCCGTGGTCGTGAAATGGCTCACCAACAGTTGGGTCTTGCACAATTGCAAAAAATTGAAGCAGACGTAGCAGAGTTTGGTATTGTTGAACAAGCACCAAAAATGGAAGGCCGTCAAATGGGTATGTTACTTGGACCTAAAAAGAAAAAGTAATTACTCATCTGTTAAAAAAGCACTGCATTAAGCAGTGCTTTTTTACGTTAAAATGCGGGTAAATTAATCTGAATCGAGTGGAGTTGATATGTCATCTATTCAAAATTCAAATGCGCTATCGAGTATTAACCAAAAAATTATTCAAGCAGGTGAGGTGTTGCCTGTGGTTAAGTTAAAGGATGGTAGCGCTGTACAAACGGGTACAGTGGCAACCATGTTGCATAATATCAATCTGTATAACTCAGGTGTACGTGGAGAGATTGAGCAAGAACTGATCCTCGCGATCCCCACCTTAGTGAAAGTTGGTTTATTTGACTTATTTAATCCAGATGAATGGATATTGGGAAACAATGCTGGTCGTAAATTTGTGGGGGAGAAGGCTAAAGCATATATAGATGCAATTGCTGAAGTAGATATTTGAAATTAATATCATAATATGAGAACGTGCTGTATTTAATAAAATGCAATAACATAATTTTAGAATAGATTATTAGAATAATCTCTTTTTATAGCATACTGAATCAAGCCAATTCATGTTATAAAAGTAAACGATTAACGCAATAAAATTCAGAAAATACGTGAAAACGAAGAAGGATGAAATATGATTGATCTCTATTATTGGGGTACTCCCAATGGTCATAAAATTACCATTGCACTTGAAGAAATGGGTTTGGATTATCAGATTTTTCCTATCAATATCTTAGAGAATGACCAGTTCCAGCCCGATTTTCTTCGTATCTCACCGAACAATAAAATCCCCGCGATTGTGGACCAAGATGGCCCAAATGGTGAGCCGATTTCAGTGTTTGAATCAGGCGCAATCTTGCAATATCTTGGCCGTAAAACAGGACTGTATTATCCAAGCGATGAGCAAGATCGTGTTGAAGTCGAACAATGGTTAATGTGGCAAATGGGTGGGCTAGGGCCGATGTTAGGGCAAAACCATCATTTTGGTAAATTTGCTAAAGAAAAAATTCCTTATGCAATTGATCGTTATGTTACTGAAACTCAACGTTTGTATGGTGTTTTAAATAAGCAGCTCATTGGACAAAAATATGTGGCTGGTGAATATTCGATTGCAGATATGGCCATTTTACCGTGGGTATTACGCTATGAGTGGCAGCAAATAGAGCTAGATGATTATCCTTATGTTAAAGAATATATTGAGCGTTTAACTGCGCGCCCAGCGATACAAAGAGCGCTATCAATCAAAGTTTAAAATATATTTTATGTTAAGATGAGAAACCACGTTATGTGGTTTTTTATTTTTAAATGATCGATTTTTGGATGGTTGGTAGGCTCTAGTCATGAAAGATTTCTTTTTGAACTTTACGAAAATATTAGAAACGAATCCAAAAATCTACTGGAGTATTATTGTCGGTATTGCAGGTTGTTTAATGCTCTATATTGCGGAAATTGTGCATATCCAAAATATTTTAGAGCAATTAAATGGTCAAGCATCAGCACTGATTAGAAGTGTGATCGACCCGATTGCGCAACGTTATCAATGGTCTCGGATTATCTTTATGTTATTGGCGATCATTTGGGCACATTTTCAGTATCGTAAAACCAAAAAAATGCTAAATTTAGGGTGATTGAACTGTTAGTAGTACATTCAACAGGGGGGAGTATGAAGCAAAACTTTGTTTGGCACTTCCTTATCTCTTTTGCCGTGATGCTAATCACAGCAATGCTTTGTAGCATCTTGCAGTATCACTCCGCATATGATTACTTCTGGTTTATTATTTTTAGCATCGTGAGTGTTTCAGGCTTGGTTTTTGCTATGGTCTTTGGCATTTTTCAAAGTAAATTACAGCAAAGTCTTTTGAATACCACGATCTTACTCGTTTTGCTTTCGCTTTATTTTATTGTTTTATTCTACGGCTTTATTCATATCAAAATTGATTGGCAAGCGATTTCAGAGGGTAAAGCTCAACTCACATTGTTGCAGAAATTTTTTAAATCAGATCTTTCATTTTGGTTGGCTTTTCTGGCTCCCTTTATACTGTCATTCTTGACTTATACCTTAAAACCTAAACCCAACTTTAGCTAACTTTATGGCTTATCTTCTCTTATTTTTTTCCGCATTTGGTGCAGCGACGCTATTACCTTTACAGTCTGAAGCAGTATTGCTTGGATTACTGGTACAAACCCAGCATTCTGCATATTTATTGCTTGTTGTTGCAACGATTGGCAATGTTTTAGGTTCATGCGTGAATTGGTATTTGGGACTCAAAATCGAGCAGTTTAAAGATAAGAAATGGTTTCCTGTCTCTGAAAAGAATATGCTCAAAGCAGAAAAAATATATCAAAAGTATGGCTTTTGGTCTTTGTTGTTAAGCTGGACCCCAATTATTGGAGATCCAATCACACTTATTGCAGGGCTAATGAAAGAGAACTTTTGGCGTTTTCTATTGATTGTGACCATAGCAAAAGGTGGTCGGTATGCTTTTATCTATTTGGTGTATATCGGATTATTTTAATAAAAAGGTTAAAGACACTAAACTATCTTTAACCTTAAAAGACGCATCTTGATGAATTTATTTACATTCATTGATTTTAAATTGAATCGTATCATTGAAGCTGGATTGTTTATAGATCCATAAAGTACGGTAAGAACGTTTTACATTGATTAATGCATGCTCTACGGCTGTAAGTACCTGTTGATCAAGTGCATTAATACCAGAACGTTGAGTTAGCTTAACTTGGGTAATTTCGCCTTGTTTATTGGCTTTAAATTTAAACTTTACTGTACGATCTTTATTTTTTAATAGTGATTGATCCAGTGCGAGTTGTGGTTGTTTTAAATAAACAAAGGCAACCGACTTATCGAGTTGTTGTTTGTTCCAATTCTTTGAATTAAAGCTATATGTACATTGCTTAGCGCGCTGAACATGATCCGTTGCATTCTCTAGCGTTAAGGTAAATGTTTGATAACCGACTAAAGCAATGGCTTTTCCATTTTTTGAATAGGGTTTTACTTTTGCATTTTCCACAGCATCTACAAGTTTCTGATCCAATGCACGGATGCCTGTACTCTCTTGGATATCGGCCTCTGTGACTTCACCAGCGTTATTGGCTTTTACTCGAATGATTGCTGAACGATCTTGATCTTTTAATTCAGTGATTTGATAGTGAATTTGAGGAAATTTGACCCATTGTATACGTGTAGTCAAATGTTGAGGATCATTTTGTTCAGATTGCTCCCCTTTGACCTTTATTGTTGGAAGTTTATCCGCACTATAGCTATAGGTTGAAAGGCACAATAAACAAGTGGTAAAAAGAGCTTTATTCATAGGTTTGGCAATCCATGCGGTTTAATACGCATGAGAGTAGTTTAATTGCGCAAAGTATTTATCGAATTTTGTATTCTCGCAATAGAAAATGCACCCGAAGGTGCATTTTTTTACTGTTTTTTATTCTGTAAAAGGCATTATTCTTGACCTTTGGTAATGTCTACTTTGAATAAATCAGAGGTTTTTACCCAACTTATTGCGACGACAGCCAAGGTTATACATCCACCAAATACAGTGGCTGTGATTGTTCCTAAATATTTTGCAGCCAGCCCAGATTCAAATGCGCCCAATTCATTACTCGATGAAACAAACATCCCATTCACCGCAGCGACACGGCCACGCATATTTTCAGGTGGGTAAACTTGCAAAATGGTTTGGCGTACAACCACAGAGATACTGTCACAAGCACCAGTCATAGCCAAAGCAAATAAAGAGAGCCAGACGTTGTTTGAGAATGCAAAAATAATGGTAAATACCCCAAAACCAGCAACAGCAATCAGCATATTTCGCCAAGCATGATGTGTAGGTGGAAATTTGGTTAAAGCGATCATGGTGAGTAATGCGCCAATAGAGGGGGCCGCACGTAAATAACCTAAACCTTCAGGTCCAACTTTTAGAATATCTTCTGCAAAAATTGGCAGTAGGGCAATCACACCACCAAACAGCACTGAAACCAAATCTAAAGATATGGCCCACAGTACAATTTTAGTTTTCCAGATAAAGCGAAAACCTTCACTTAAACTGTCCCAAAGATTGTCTTGTTCCATAGTTGGAAAAGTACGCTTCTTTAATAAGTTAATCAGACAGAAGCAAATAAATAAAAGTACTGCTACCGAGAGTAAGCTGTTTTCACGACCGATTCCTGCCAGCATAAAACCACCCAGCATTGGGCCAATAATGACACCACTTTGCCATCCAATCGTGGTCCATGTTGCACCATTGGCATACAGTTCACGAGGAATTAAAAATGGTTTTAATGAGGTTGCTGATGGATTGTAGAAACCTCGGATGGTACCCAAACCAAAAATAACCGCATAAATCCCCCAAGACAGTGTAGTAACACCAATTTGGCCATGATCATAACTGTGAAATAACCACCAAAGCACCAATGGCAAAGGGAAGGAGAAGAATAAGCAAACTTTCATTATGGTTTGTTTATTCAGCTTATCTGCAAAATAACCGCCCCAAAGCGACAGCGCAATAAAGGGGATTGCTTCTGCTAGTCCAATCAGACCCAAGGTAAGTGGATCTTTGGTAATTTGATAGAGTGAATAGGCAACAATAATTTCTTGAATTAAAATTGCGAGTGTTAAACAAAATTGATTGATGGTAACAATTGAGAAATCTCGATAGCGAAGCGCAGCAAAAGCATCCTGTGCAGGGGTCATAACTGTCCAGTTTTATCATGATGTGATGATTATAAAGATTTAATCCTGATTTTTCTTATAAAACTAGGTGAAATTTACATCGAAAATTACATTGGAGAATTGTGAAATTGTTGGATGTTTTGCTTTTGTTTTGTACAGAGATGATTTAGAATATTGCCTCCCTTACCTGCAGGTCGTTGTCGCAATGGTGCGAACGTACCGAACAGGTGTTTAAAGAGGTTGTTATGGCTAAGTTAAAAACTCGCCGTGGTGCAGCTAAGCGTTTCAAAGCGACTGCTAACGGTTTCAAGCGTAAACAAGCGTTCAAACGCCACATTTTGACCAAAAAATCTGCTAAACGTATTCGTCAATTGCGCGGTTGTGTCATGGTTCACGTAAGTGACATGAATTCAGTTCGTCGTATGTGCCCATACATCTAAGGAGATTATAAATGGCTCGTGTAAAACGTGGTGTACAGGCTCATCGCCGTCATAAAAAAATTCTTGCTCGTGCTAAAGGTTACTATGGCGCGCGTTCACGTGTTTATCGTGTAGCGTTCCAAGCAGTAATTAAAGCAGGTCAATACGCTTACCGTGACCGTCGTCAAAAGAAACGTCAATTCCGTGCTTTATGGATTGCGCGTATCAATGCTGGTGCTCGTCAAAATGGTTTGTCGTACAGCCGTATGATCGATGGCTTGAAAAAAGCTCAAGTGATCATCGACCGTCGCGTACTTGCTGACATCGCTATGCATGACTCAGTTGCATTTGCTGCTTTAGCTGAAAAAGCTAAAGGCGCATTAGCTGCTTAATCATCTTCGATGATTAAAAAAGACCGCTTTTATAGCGGTCTTTTTTATGCCTAAAAATTTATTTTCAAACTCTTGCGGGAACTTTTCGAGATGAGTTTCTATTGAGTTTGATTGTTCGAATACAGCACTAATCAGTAAAATTTGTGTTGAAGTAAAATCTGTCATTATGGTTGCTCTAACTATTTTGTTATGGCATTGAATTGACCAAATTATAGAATCTAGTCTTATGCGTAAACAATATCACTTTCGCCAAGTTGGTGAAGACACTTATATTTGGGATGTGCATCATCTGGTTGAACTGAGCCAAGACTTCCCAATCCATGAAGTTCTATTATCCGATATACAAGAACTCAATGAAGCGTATTGGTTTCCAGATACACATCCAACAACACAGCAAATGATTGAACATTTTCAACTGATGCAACAGGCAGATCTAAGTTATCCAATTATTCTATCTGCTGATGGCAGGGTGATGGATGGTATGCATCGTGCGGCAAAAGCAAAATTACTCGATCATCTTACGATTAAAGCCGTCAGGTTTGAAATTACACCACCAGCAAATTTTATCAATATTGACGAGGATGATTTGGATTATGCTGATTGAGTAGGCCATCCGAATGATTTAAATATTCAAATAACTTTGCATACACATTACACAATATCAACGTGAAAGCATTATTGTTTTAGAAATAGCTCGCATAGAGTAGAACAACGAATAATAGAAAATGATGGAGTGGGTATGCGTGTTGAGATTGAAGGTTTACAACAAGGTGCAATTGAAGTTGAGTTGCAACTACTACCCAGAGTTGGGGAAGTTTTAAAAGTGATGTATGGTGCAGATGCGGAAGTTAAAGGTGAAGTAACAGCAGTTGAGCACTATATTAATCAGCATGCAAATGAACATAAAGTGATACTCAGCATACGACCCGTATTTTGATATAGATCAGCTAAAATGATTGAATGATGATTGGGTTGTTACGTGATTTAAAGTAGCTTATTTGGCTACTTTTTATTTTTAGAGAGTTCTTAAATTTATGAAACGCATCAATGTTGTGGGGACTTCTGCATCAGGAAAAACAACATTTTCAATAAGATTAGCTCAAAAATTAAAGCTCACCTACATTGAATTGGATGATTTATTCTGGCTGGATGATTGGCAAGAGTCTACCGATACTGCATTTTTTCAGAAAATTCAGGCCAAACTAGATCAAGCTAAATCTGGTTTTGTCATAGATGGTAATTATACGCGAACTACGCAGATCAAATGGCAAGATATTGATACTGTAATTTGGTTGGATATTCCTTTTTATATCAATCTTTACCAATCCATACAGAGAGCTGTTCGTCGTGCTATTTTTAGACACAGACTTTGGGAGAGTTCAAATAATCGTGAAAGTTTTAGTAAAATGTTTAGTCGTGATTCGATTATTTGGTGGATGATTAAAACGCATCAAAAAAATCGTCAGCATTATATAACAATGATAAATGATCCTCAATATTCACATATTCGATTTATCCATTTAAAATCGCGAAAGGATATTGATAAATTTTTAGCGTCTATTTGACGCGTTATAATTTAGCCCCCCCTAAAAGTTAACTTATCCTGCTATACCTTGTATTGATTGAATATATTTGTGTAGCTGATATCTTAAGTTACGCTACAGACAGCTGTGTTTTTACTTGGCATGCAAAGTGATAAAAATCTTGGATTGGGTGGGGTATGTGCAGTACTTTCCCCTGTTGCTGATATCCATGACATCGCGCGATAGATACAAACATATAAGATTAAACAATATAAAAAAGTTTTTTACCTAATTTTTTGAAGGGTATAAAGTTTGCTTTCGAGGTAAATCCCAATAAATGAGGATGATATGATTCGATTAGCTGTTTCTGGTGATGTTCAGCAGATTGCTGAAATACATGTGCAAAGCTGGAATGAAACCTATACAGGTATGATTAAGCAAGAAATTATAGAGCGCGAAAATATTGAAAAACGAATACAGCTTTGGCAACAGATTTTTTCGCATCAAGATTATCATGTATTGGTGTATGAACAAGATGGTCAAATTGTTGGTTTTTTAAGTGGTTATTTAAATACTTCGTATAATGTTGCTGAAATTAAAGCTTTTTATTTATTAAAGAAAATTCAAAAACAAGGTATTGGTCGTGAGATGTTTGAGCGCTTTTATCAATATGTACATGCTAAGCATTATCAATTTATTCGCTTGGGCGTGATCAATAAAAATCCAAGTCGTCATTTCTATGAGAAATTAGGGGGAAATGTACTTGGAGAAGAGATTCTTTCTGATTATGGTGATGGCATAACAGAAGTATCGTATCAGTGGGATATTAATCATAGGGAAATAAAATGAGTGACTCTCAATTTTTAACAACTTTACAAGAACAAGTAAAGAACGGGCAAAAGCATAGTTATTTGTGTTTTTGGGGGCATAGTCAAAAGATTTCTGGAAAAATAGATAAGAGCTGATTAAGTCAATGGTTTCCCGCAAAATTTGAAATTGATGGTGTCAATTATCAAAGTACAGAACAATACATGATGGCTCAGAAAGCCAAACTATTTAATGACGAAGATATCTTTCAGAAAATTTTACAAACAGATGATCCCAAGAAAATAAAAGCATTAGGTCGTTTGGTCAAAAATTATCAAGATGAGATTTGGATTGCTCATCGTTATGAAATTGTGGTTCAAGGTAATTTGGCTAAGTTTTCTCAAGACAGAGATCTTAAAGCATTTCTACTGAGTACCTCAGATCAAATCATTGTTGAAGCCTCGCCTGTAGATCAAATTTGGGGGATTGGACTTGCAGCAGATCATGTTAATGCGACAAATCCAAACGCATGGCAAGGTTTAAATCTTTTGGGTTTTGCCTTAATGGAAGTAAGAAAGCAACTTTAATGTTGCTTTCTTTTTAAGATTCATTTTATCAAATAGATAAGACATTATAGTCCAAAATAATAAGCCGCAAGGCAGATTAAAATGGTCACAATAATTAATGCAAAAACACCTGTTTTACCTGGTTTATGCTCAGGATTTGCTTTGCTGTTAAACGCTTGGTGCTGCTCGGTTTTGATATTTTCATGCGTGTCAAAGGGCGAGGCAATTTGTTTTGGCGTTAAGCGTGCAGATTTATAATGATTTGCAACTTTAACGATAAATTTTGATTTTAAATCTTCAACTTTTTGCAGGAAATGACGCAAATTCATTTGTTCTTCAGGGCTCATGATTTGCTCATTTTCATCATAGGGATGCTTTAATTTTGCAGAAATAAAACCCTCTAATGCATCGATACGACAGAAGGTTTCGTGTGCGTAATCAGCTTGATAATCAGTGGGTAACAGTGCAAGTTTAAGACTTGAATCCTCGGTCGTGTATAGCGTTTCATCTAATCCATAATAAGGTAAATCTTTATTGACAGGTTCTGGAAAACCTTTGGCATATTGGGTATCAAACAATTCATTGTCTGTATAAATTTGAATATCATCCCAATTCGGTTGAACTAAATCTTGTTCAATCCGTTTAATCAATTTTGTATTGAGATCATAGCGCCAAAAAATCTCGGTACGCAAATTGGGACGTTGCTGCTCAGGCGCTTCGTAATCATTGTCTGCGCTATACCATTCCGCTAATTCTTTACCAAAAATCCATGCGGTTTTCTTTTGTTGATCATGGCTAACAATAAAGTGGGGAATGGCTAACAGTTCAACATTGGCATTTGGATTTTGTTCATCATTTAAAATGCTCGCGCTATGTAAGCTGAGTCGATACACGCCTTGTTTTTTTAGCCCTTCAAGCCAAATCTGAAAATGCTGTGCCAGTAGGTGCTGGTTGGTTAAATCACGGAAGCCAAAAGCATGCTGATTAAAAATGGCATGATTGACCCAACGAGAAAAACTGATCCCTTGAGTGAGATACTCATTGCCATAAGTGACGAGTGTAAGTTGACGTTTCCAGATTTGATCGAGTGCCATTTTTTATAGATCTCAGCGACATTAAATCCATTTTATACTTTTTATAAATCAAAGTTCTAGCATTTCAACAGGAATCAAACAGGGAAATATACAAATTATTTAGAATAAGTTGTGACTAATCGTATTTTTTGTAAAGCGGAAACTTCATTCAACTGCATAAAAACTGTTAGAATATAGAGTTATATTATTTTTCTAAAATATTGCTTTGAGAGTTACTATGTCACTGGAAGCCCTGACCACTGAAGCGCTCGCTGCGATTGCAGCAGCTCAAGACCTGACTACACTCGACCAAGTACGAGTGCAATTTACAGGGAAAAAAAGCCAGCTTGCGGAACAATCTAAGGCACTTGGCAAAATGGACCCTGAAGAGCGTAAAGTTCAGGGTGCTGCAATTCATGCAGTACGTGAAGCGATCAGTGCAGCGTTGACTGAACGCCAAACTGAATTACAGAAAGCTGAATTAGAATTAAAGCTAGCAAGTGAAACAATCGATATTACTTTGCCTGGACGTGGGCAAGCTGTAGGAAGTATTCATCCCGTTACTCAGGTTCAAGAACGTATTTGTCAATTCTTTACCAAAGCGGGTTTTACTGTTGCGACAGGGCCAGAAGTTGAAGATGATTATCACAACTTTGAAGCATTGAATATTCCAGGACATCATCCTGCACGTGCGATGCATGATACTTTTTACTTTGATGCAAACCATTTGCTACGTACCCATACCTCAGGTGTACAAGTACGCACAATGGAAAACTCGCAACCACCGATTCGTATCGTTTGTCCGGGGCGTGTTTATCGCTGTGATTCAGATCAAACCCATTCTCCAATGTTCCATCAAATCGAAGGTTTATACGTTGCTGAAAATACCAGCTTCGCAGAATTAAAAGGTTTGTTGATTAATTTGCTAAATGAATTTTTTGAGAAAGATTTAAAAGTACGCTTCCGTCCGTCTTATTTCCCATTCACAGAGCCAAGTGCTGAGGTGGATATTATGGATGAGCGTGGTCGTTGGTTAGAAGTTTTGGGTTGCGGTATGGTGCATCCAAATGTTTTACAAGCTGCGGGTATTGATCCTGAAAAATATAAAGGCTTTGCATTTGGTCTTGGTGTAGAGCGTTTCGCAATGTTACGTTATGGCATCAATGATTTGCGTATGTTCTACCAAAACGATGTGCGTTTTTTACGCCAATTTGCTTAACAAATTTATACCTCTCCCTGACCTCTCCTAAAAGGAGAGGGGATGTCCAAGATAATGAGACGAAGGGTTCTGCCTCTTTTTAAAAGAGAGTCAGAGAGGAATTCATAGATATTGAATATAGGTTTTAGAAATGAAAATTAGCGAAAATTGGCTTCGCACATGGGTCAACCCTGCAATTGATAGC
The DNA here is from genome assembly GCF_009668065.1 of Acinetobacter sp. RIT698. Lineage (NCBI taxonomy): Bacteria > Pseudomonadati > Pseudomonadota > Gammaproteobacteria > Moraxellales > Moraxellaceae > Acinetobacter > Acinetobacter sp. RIT698. The sequence goes on along the minus strand of NZ_WJYH01000006.1, from coordinate 55,962 downwards.
GATACCTTGTCTGATCAACTGACTATGTTGGGACTTGAGGTGGATGAACTGGTTCCCGCAGCTAAACCATTTACAGGTGTGGTGATTGGTGAGGTTTTAACTGTTGTACAGCATCCTGATGCAGATCGTTTACGTGTCACCACAGTGAATATTGGTTCGGGTGAACCTTTGCAAATCGTATGTGGCGCACCAAATGTACGTGCTGGAATGAAAGTGCCAGTTGCAACCATTGGTGCGGTGCTTCCGGGTGATTTTAAAATTAAAAAAGGCAAACTTCGTGGTGTTGAATCACAAGGAATGCTGTGTGGTGCTTCAGAAATTGACCTTGAAGATAAAATTGATGGCCTGTTAGAACTTCCTGCAGATGCGCCTGTAGGCACAAATATTCGAGAATATTTAAATCTTGATGATCATGTGATTGATATCAGCATCACGCCAAACCGTGGTGACTGTTTTAGTATTCGTGGGGTGGCGCGTGAAATTGGGGTAATTAACCAATTGCCTGTAACCGCACCTGAAATTCAAGAGGTTGTGACTACGATTGCTGATCAGAAGCAAGTTGTTGTGACAACGGATGGTTGCCCTCGTTACTTAGGTCGTGTAATTAAAAATGTAAATACCAAAGCAGCTACACCTGCATGGATGGAGCAAGCTCTAGCACGTTCAGGTATTCGTCAACACAGTATTCTTGTTGATATTACCAACTATGTGCTTATGGAACTTGGTCAACCGTTACATGCGTTTGATGGTGGTCAGGTTCAAGGTTCAGTGCATGTGCGTCAGGCAAGTGCAAATGAAAAGCTTGTTTTGTTAAATGAACAAGAAATTGAATTGACCGAAGATGTTATGGTGATTGCAGATGATGTAAAAGCATTGGCGATCGCAGGCATCATGGGTGGTTTGTCCTCATCTGTAACAGATGAAACCACTGAGATTTTCCTTGAATCTGCATTCTTTGCACCATTACATATCGCAGGGCGCGCACGTCGTTATGGTTTGCATACAGATGCGTCACAACGTTATGAACGTGGTGTGGACTTTGAATTGCCTATGATCGCAATGCAACGCGCTTCACAATTGATTCAAACTCTTGCAGGTGGTGATTTCGGTCCAATTACCGTATCTGAAAAAACTGAATTGTTGCCTAAACGTGAAGCAATTGAGTTGAATCAAGCGCAAGTGGATCAATTGCTGGGTTATCAAGTTCCTACTGCATTTATTACAAATGCGCTGCAACGTTTAGGTTGTGATGTGACTGTAAAAGCTGAAGGTGAATGGACTGTTGTACCACCATCACATCGTTACGATATGGCAATTTATCAAGATTTAATTGAAGAAGTTGCGCGTATACATGGTTATGACAATATTCAAATTAGTCTGCCAGTGATTGATGTAAAACTTGCTAAACATCAGGATCAATTTGAACTGACTCAGTTACGTCAAACTTTAGTAACACTGGGTTATCAAGAGGCGATTAGTTTTAGTTTTGCAGATTTAAAACTTGAAAAACAATTGAATTCACAAGTAAATCCATTGGCGCTTGCAAATCCGATTTCAAGTGATTTGGCGGTCATGCGTTCAACTTTACTTTCAAGCTTAATTCCGTGTGTTCAGTACAATATCAATCGTCAACAAAGTCGTGTGCGTTTCTTTGAGCTAGGGCTACGTTTTGATTATCAAAACGCGAAAAGTATAGAAGATTTGAAACAGATTCCAACTTTGGCTATGATTGCTGTAGGATCAAAACAAATTGAATCTTGGCATGGAAAAGCTCAAGTTATGGATTTCTTTGATCTCAAAGGCGAGGTCGAAGAAATTTTAGCAGCTGGACGTGTTCACGTTGAATATGTTCGTTCTGATCGTGAATGGTTACATCCAGGTCAGTCTGCGGAAATTCTCGTGGATGGGAAATCAGTAGGCTATTTAGGTCGTCTACATCCATCTTTGGAAAATGCACTAGATTTGAGCACAACTTGGATCGCAGAGCTCGACCAATCGGCTGTTTTGCAAACTTATGTATCTAATTTTACAGAATTATCACGATTTCCATCGGTTAGACGTGATATTGCGCTTGTAATTAGTGATAAGATTAATGTTAGTGAAATTCAGCAACTTATCGAAAAAACGGGTGGAGAGCTTTTAGACTCTACTTGGTTATTTGATGTGTATACAGGGCAAGGTGTTGAACAAGGTAAGCGCTCTTTGGCATTTGCATTGTTATGGCAACATCCATCACGTACACTCGAAGATGCTGAGATTAAATCCGGTATGGATCATATTATTCAAGTGTTAGAAGACACTTATCAAGCGACATTGAGGGCCTCATGACAGCATTAACAAAAGCAGAAATGGCTGATCATTTAAGTGAGCTTACGAGTTTAAACCGTCGTGAAGCAAAACAAATGGTCGAGTTGTTCTTTGACGAGATTAGCCAAGCATTAATTGCTGGCGAACAAGTCAAACTTTCAGGTTTCGGAAATTTTGAACTACGTGACAAACGTCAACGTCCAGGTCGAAATCCTAAAACTGGAGAAGAGATTCCAATCTCAGCACGTCGAGTTGTAACTTTCCGTGCAGGTCAAAAATTTAGACAACGTGTGGGTACAGAACAAGAAGATTAATCGGCAATTTGTGTGTCGTAAGATGAAAGCTCTGTAATTTAAAAGTTTTGTAAGATAAAAACCCTGAGTAATCTGCTTGGGGTTTTTTATTGCCAGAAATAAACATCATTTGGATTGGTATAAACCAACTTTGCTGAAATAACCGTGGCAAGGTCATATATTGATTTTTATCCTTGCATCAAAAGATCAAATGGTTTACCTAGATACGGTTTTAATTAACAATAGGGTAGGGAGAGATTTTGTAATTGTTGGATAAAAGTAAGGCTCTTATGCGGGATAAATTTATTTTGAGAAAATTCTCAGCATCTTTATAAAAATGCAAATAAGTAAACCTATTCTAGTGTTGGTTAAGATGATCTGAATACGCTTGCAATTTTAAAGGGCAATAACCAAAGTAGAATATAGTGGCGTGGTTTTGTACTTATTGGATCTAAAGGTTCTGTAGTGAAGGGCGATACAGCTTATTTATGATGATTTAAACTTTAAGATAAAAAGAAAGCAAAAAAAAGAGAACCTAAAAGGTTCTCTTTTCTTAATAATAATCTAAGCGATTATTAGTGAGCAGCTGAAGCAGCAGCAGAAGCATCTGCAGCAGCAGCATTAGAAGCAGCAGCAGTAGCGTCAGCAGCAGCATCAGTAGCAGATGCAGCAGCAGCGTCAACAGCAGCAGTAGCTTCAGAAGCAGCAGCTACAGCTTGAGAAGCAGCAGCGTTTGCATCAGCAGCAGCTTCTTCAGTTTTTTTAGCACAACCAACGAAAGCTAAAGTAGTAGCAACTGCAGCAGCAATAGCGATTTTTTTGAATAACATGGCATCACTCTCATAAATTTAATTGAGACAAAAAACCCAAGTTAGCCTGTTTTTTGCTTTTTGCATGGGCAGTCTAACTGGTATGCGAATATGCTATCACTGCGCATTTTGAATTGCTACTGTTTATCTTAAAAAAACCGACCAAATTGATGAAAAAATGATGTTTTTTTAACAGTATTTTACAATCAAGTTGCGTTTTTAGATTGGTTTATTGATAAATAAGTTATTAATAAATATAAAAAATATTGATGAATAATTTTTATATTCAAATATTTGCAATATCGTGTAACGTTGAAACTCGATGATTGTATATTTATGTAAATAATGTCAACCAAATAAAAAGGCTACTCTAAGAGTAGCCTTTTTAAGTGTTTATTGAATTAGTTGGCAGCTTTGCGCTTCATTTGATCAAAGAAATCATCATTTGTTTTGGTTTCTTTCATGCGATCCAACAAGAATTCCATCGCCACTAATTCATCCATAGGATGAAGAAGTTTACGAAGAATCCATACTTTACGTAGGTTTTCTTCGCTCATGAGACGCTCTTCACGACGCGTACCTGACTTTTTGATATTCATTGCTGGGAAGACGCGTTTTTCAGCAATACGGCGATCAAGGATGATTTCTTGGTTACCTGTACCTTTGAATTCTTCGTAGATCACTTCATCCATTTTACTGCCTGTTTCAATCAATGCAGTCGAAATAATGGTGAGAGAACCGCCTTCTTCGATATTACGTGCAGCACCAAAGAAACGTTTAGGGCGTTCTAAGGCATGTGCATCAACACCACCGGTAAGTACTTTGCCAGATGAAGGAACAACAGTGTTATAAGCACGGGCTAAACGCGTGATGGAGTCAAGTAAGATCACAACATCTTTTTTGTGCTCTACCAGACGTTTGGCTTTTTCAATCACCATTTCAGCAACTTGGACATGGCGAGCTGGAGATTCATCAAATGTTGATGCAACAACTTCACCACGCACAGTACGTTCCATTTCGGTCACTTCTTCAGGACGTTCGTCGATCAGAAGGACAATCAGGAAACATTCCGGATTGTTACGCACAATAGATTGGGCAATGTTCTGTAATAACATCGTTTTACCCGCTTTTGGCGGTGCTACGATAATTGAACGTTGGCCTTTACCGATGGGTGCAACCAAGTCCACGACACGCGCTGTCAAATCTTCAGAAGAACCATTACCCAGTTCCATAACCAATTGCTCAGTTGGGAAAAGTGGTGTGAGGTTTTCAAATAAAATTTTATTGCGTGAGTTTTCAGGGGTGTCATAGTTAATTTGATTAACTTTTAATAATGCAAAGTAACGTTCACCTTCTTTAGGTGGGCGAATCGTACCTGTAATCGTATCACCAGTTCGTAGATTAAAACGACGAATTTGTGAAGGACTAACATAGATATCATCCGGACCTGCAAGATAAGAACCTGCAGCGGAGCGTAAAAAGCCGAAACCATCAGACAAAATTTCAAGAACACCATCACCAAAAATTTCTTCGCCATTCATTGCATGGCGTTTGAGGATGGCAAAAATGATGTCTTGCTTACGGTTACGAGCCATTCCTTCAAGGCCCATAAACTCAGCAATTTTAATGAGTTCGCCGATCGGTTTTTTCTTGAGTTCAGTTAAATTCATAAATGGTCAGATTGAATAAGGATGTGTGGAACACAGATAAAGAGAAAAGAAGCAAAAGTCGCCAGCAGTGTAATAGGTGAGTTGAAATTGTATAGACACAAAAACAAACTCAGAATCTATGTAGTTCTTTCGAGGAGAAATATGTAAAACAATTTCTGTTGCCGAACGGCGATCTTATGTGTTGTCCTTTAAGAAACAGGAAGAGAATCCTAATGTTCCTTGAGCATGGAATATAAGTTAGATCAACAAGTTTGTCAAATTATAGTCGAAAAAAAATACGCTAGAAAATCAAGCGTATTTCTCATTTTCCTAGATTTATACAAAAAATGTATAAATTCAGCAAATTAAATATTTTCTTCAATAAATGCAGTTAGTTTAGATTTTGGCACTGCACCAATTTGTTGGGCAACAACTTCACCGTTTTTAAACATCAATAATGCTGGAATATTACGAATGTTGTAATTGACCGCAGTTGCTTCACACGCAGTTACATCAACTTTAACGATTTTAACTTTACCTTCAAATTCAGTTGAAAGTACTTCAAGCACTGGTGCAATCGCTTTACACGGTGCACACCAGCCTGCCCAGAAATCTACGATTACAGGGATATCAGATTGAAGTACATCTGCATCAAAGTTGTCATCAGTGGTATTTACGATATTGCCAGACATGGATTTTGCTCCAAAATATTTTAAAGATGAATCTATCTATGGATATAAGTATTACATAGTCATCTTTAACAATGTAGGGGGATACTTAAATTTTCATTCTAATTTGTGAGTTTGTCCAATTGATGCTCACGATATTTACAATCGGATCTTTAGAAAAACCAGTGAAACTGTCACATAATTGTCATATATGCTGAAAAAATAATGACTCATCAAATTGTCTAAATAAATGGCTTTTAAAAAGCGTGTATGTGAATTAATCTAAGCAGCAATTCAGTATGAGTTTGTATAAATAATGTCTGATTTTTTGATTGATGAAGAATTACTTGCTGCGATTGATATGGGGTCAAATAGTTTCCATTTGGCAATTGCTCGTGTGGATCATGGTGAAGTTAAGAAAGTTGCTTCTATGTCAGAAAAGGTTCAGCTTGCGGCTGGATTAGATGAAAATAAAAACTTAACTGAAGCTGCACAGCAACGAGGCTTGGCTTGCTTAGCGCGTTTTGTTGGGCGTTTAAGTTCAGTACAGCCGACTCGACTCAGAATTGTTGCGACAAATGCGCTGCGTCAAGCGAAAAATGGGCATGAATTTATTCAAAAAGCAGCGGAGATCTTGCCAAAACCCATTGAAATTATTGCGGGACGAGAAGAAGCCCGACTCATTTACTTGGGTGTTTCACATACCATGGCCAATAGTGGTCGACGTCTGGTGATCGATATTGGCGGTGGATCTACTGAACTGATTATTGGTGAAGAGTTCGAGCCTATTCATACCGAATCTTTACAAATGGGCTGTGTTGCCTTTACTAAAGCCTATTTTGCTGATGGTGATATTAACAACAAAGCTTTTGATAAAGCTGTGGTTGCTGCACGAAAAGAATTATCTTCGATTGCAAATACCTATAAAGCTGCTGGCTGGGATACTGTGGTGGGTTCTAGTGGAACCATCAAAGCGTGTCGCCAAATTGCAGTCAATATGGGCTGGAGTGATGAGCAAGAGAATCTGACCCGTGAAGGTTTAGAAAAATTAAAAGATAAGTTGCTGAAATTTAAAAATATTTCAGATATGGAATTTGATGGATTAAAAGAAGATCGCCGAGCAGTATTACCTGCGGGTTTAGCGATCCTTTATGCTGTGTTTGAAGTCTTGAATATTGATAAATTGGTGTATTCGGATGGGGCATTACGTGAAGGTGTAATGTATGACTTGCTCGGCCGTTTCCAACATGAAGATATTCGCGATCGTAGTGTACAGGCGATGATGGGACGCTATGGCGCAGATGCAAAACAGGCTGAGCGCGTGGTTGAAACAGCACAACATTTGTTTAATGCTGTGGCCAGCACGCTTAACTTAAACAGTGATGATAGTGATCTGTTGCGTCGAGCTGCTTATTTGCACGAGATCGGTTTAGCCATTAGTCATAGTGGTTATCAAAAGCACAGTGCTTACTTGTTACAACATTCAGACATCCCAGGTTTTTCACAAATTGATCAAAACCATTTGTCACATTTGGTCGCTCATCACCGTCGTAAATTACGCGTAGATGCCAAACTAGACGTGTTAAAAGTGGGCGGCAACAAGCTTGTGTACTTGTGCTTGTTGCTTCGTCTTGCCGTTTTACTAAATCATAGTCGTAGCGATGAGATGCTTCCTGCCATTGAATTGACGATAGAGAATGAGCAACAATGGCAACTCAGCGTTTCTGGTGATGCCAAACAATGGCCATTGCTGGTTGCAGATTTGCATGATGAGCAAGTGCAATTTAAGCATTGGGACATTGAATTGAATATTCAGTCGGAACAGTTTATCGATTAACTTAAAGGTTTGGTGATGATGGAATGATCAATCATTTCATATCACTTAAACCTAAACTTCCGATGCGTAATCCATCGGTGAATTAGGGATAATACTCGACTTATGAAAAATAAAGCTGCTCAATCTCAAGCTTGGAAAACGGTTCAAATTGCACGTCACCCTGAGCGTCCGCAATTTTTGGATTACGTAGGCGAAATCTTTACTGAATTTGATACCTTGCATGGTGATCGTCTATACGGTGATGATGGTGCAATGGTGGGTGGATTGGCCCGTTTTAACGGTCAGCCAGTAATGGTTGTGGGTCAACACCGTGGTCGTAGTACGCGTGAAAAATTACAGCATAACTTTGGGATGTGTAATCCTGAAGGATACAGAAAGTCTCAACGCTTACTGGATATGGCGGAACGCTTTAATCTTCCAGTGTTTACCTTTGTTGACACCATGGGAGCATACCCGGGTATTGGTGCTGAAGAGCGTGGTCAAGCAGAAGCAATTGCAACCAGCTTAGCGCAACTTTCAAGCCTTAAAGTCCCAGTCATTGCAACTGTTTTAGGTGAAGGTGGTTCTGGTGGTGCGTTGGGCATCGGTGTTGCAGATCGCGTTATTATGCTGTCACACAGTATTTACTCTGTGATTTCACCTGAAGGTTGTGCTTCTATTCTATGGAAAACTGCAGATAAAGCAGAACAAGCCAGTGAAGCACTTGCATTAACTGCTGACAAGCTCAAAGAAATTGGTATTGTTGAATATGTGGTTGATGAAGGCGAGGGTGCTCATTTACATCCTTTTGAGGTTATGGAAAAACTCAAGGATGTGTTAAAACAAGCGCTTGATGAATTACAGCCAATGACTGCGGAAGAACGATGCGAAGCACGTTATCAACGTTTAATGAAGTTTGGCAGCGACAATTTAGGTCTTGCTTCTTAAAACAGTATTCTCAATTTCCTGAAAATACCCGTTTCTTAATCGGATGTAGTGGTGGTATGGATTCCATGCTGTTGCTACATCTGATGGTACAACTTTTCCCCAAGCAAATTCGTGCAATTTATGTCAATCATCACCTGCAAAAAGTCAGTGATGCGTGGGCTGATTTTGTTGCTCAACAATGCACAGTGCTGAATATTCCTTATATTCTTCAGTCGGTTCAAGTCGCTCAAGGTAATCTTGAGAATCAAGCACGTCAAGCGCGTTATCAAGCCTATCTACAGCATATCGATGAAAATGAGGTATTGGTTCTTGCACATCATCAGCAAGATCAAGCTGAAACGTTAATGCTGCGTTTGCTATCAGGTGCGGGGGTTACAGGTCTATCTGCAATGCAATCCATCGATCAGCGCGATCAATTGCTGATTTGGCGGCCTTTACTCGATACTTCCCGTGAGCAGATTTGCCAATGGGTTGAGCAACTGAAAATCGATTATGTGGATGACCCTTCCAATTTAGATATACATTATGACCGTGCATGGTGTAGACATGAACTTTGGCATATTTTGCAAAGTCGTTATCCTAAAATGCAGCAAGCATTGGCACGTACCAGCTATTTAATGCAAGATGCTGATGAAATTCTCAATGAGGTGGTACAACAGGATTTAAGCTTTTGTGGTCATCCTGCACAATTGGATTTAGCCAAATTGGCCTCTCTTTCCCCTGCTAGACAGCGGCAACTTCTCTCTATGTGGATGAAAGGTGAGGGGACATATCGCCCAGCCTTGGACATGGTGCAAAGGCTGCAAGATGAAGTAATTGAGTCTAAAACAGATGCGCAAGCTGCTTTACATTGGAATCATTTTTATTATTTACGTTATCAAAATCAGTTGTATCGAATTGAACAAAACCAATATTTAGCATCAAAATCTAAACAATTGCCTCAAGAACAAGAAGTTCAATTTCAGCTTCATCAACAACTACAATTCACATCTGGTGTGTTTCAGATCGAAAGCTCTAAAATGGGTCTGGCTTTTGCATTATTCAATCATAAGCTAACATTAAAGCCGCGTTTGGGTGGTGAAAAAATTCATCTTTATGGCAGAGTCGGTGCTTGGCCTTTGAAAAAAGCCATTCAAGAAGCACATATTTTTCCGTGGATGCGTCATACAATTCAAATATTAAGTGTAGATAATGTTATGCTTGGGGTGTTTACACCAAATGGTTTTTGGTTGGCGCAATCTGAATATTGTGAAGTGGGTGGATGGCAACCAAATTTAATCTCTGAGTTAAAAACTAAGGTCGAGCGTGATTCATGAGTGCAGCGTTAAATTGTAATATTACTTTCATTGGTGGTGGGAATATGGCACAAGCCCTAATCGGTGGCTTGTTGAGTCGTGGATTACCTGCAACACGTATTACAGTTTCTGACCCCTTTGAAAATATTCGACAATTGCTACAAGAAAAAGATGTTCATGTGACTGATGATAATATCGCAGCAATTAAAAATGCCGATATTGTTGTTTTTGCTGTAAAACCTCAAGTTTTGGGTGGGGTGCTTAAACCTTTAAAAGGTTTACTCGAAGATAAATTATTGATTTCGATCGTTGCTGGTGCTGAAATTAAAACGATTTCAGACTTAACCGACAGTGAGCGTGTTGTTCGTGTTATGCCGAATACTCCTGCTTTGGTTCAAACTGGTGCACATGGTATGTTTGCGAAACCAGAGGTCAGTGCTAAAGACCGCGAATTGGCAACACAAGTACTTGCTGCGACAGGTTTAACGCTTTGGGTGAGTTCTGAAGCACAAATTGATGCTGTAACTGCTGTTTCTGGTTCAGGTCCTGCATATTTCTTCTATATGATGGAAAGCATGATTCGTGCTGGAAAAAATATGGGTTTAGATGAAAAGGTTGCGACTGCTTTAACGTTACAAACAGCACTTGGTGCAGCACAAATGGCAATTACCAGCTCAAATGCACCTTCAGAATTGCGTAAAAATGTGACTTCTCCAAACGGCACTACACAAGCTGCTTTAGAAGTATTTGATCGTGCTCAAATTTCTCAAAATATTCAGACAGCTTTAGCTGCTGCGCAGAAGCGTAGTCAGGAACTGGCTCAAGAATTAAGTGACAGCATTAAATAATTATTGATTTTTAGGAACGTTCCAGTATGGGTGCAAATTCTGCGCAAATTTTTGGCATTATTATTAACGTAGCGATTTTGCTCGTATTCTTTCGTTTTTTAATGCAATTGGCCATGGTGAGTCCATACAATCCAGTGGTGATGTCGACAGTTAAAGCGACAAAAATCGTGGATATGTTTGGGCGAATTTTTCCGCCTTTGGCAAAAGGGCGAGTAAATACAGCTGCATTGGTTTTGCTGGTGGTGTTATATCTGCTTAAAATTTTTGGAATGATGTACTTGCAAGGTGCAATACCCAATAGTCCTGTACATTTGATCATTTTAACTTTTGTGACCATGATCCAAGATTTGATTCGTTTTTGTCGCTATTTAATTTTTGCGACCATTATTCTCAGTTGGGTGGTGATGTTTACTCAGTCGAGATCACCTTATATTGAAGTCATTCAAGAGCTTGCTGAACCGTTATTGGCGCCGTTCCGCCGTATCATGCCAAATATGGGAATGATTGATCTTTCTCCAATTTTAGCGATTTTGGCATTGATCATTGCTGAAAAAGTTATGGATTATGCTGCGATTGCATTGCTAACAGGTCTTTAATTCACCAGTTTAAATAGCAAAAGGACTCAATAGAGTCCTTTTTTTATGAGATAAAGCAGATGGTGATCTAAGTGGGTTATTCGTAAACTTTAAATAGTAAAAATAGAATCATATGAAAATTGAAACCAATAATGTAAATGCAGAGTTTTATTTGGCTTCACTCGCTTTGGGTATTTTAGAGGCAATGAAACTAGAGGCTGTTCAGCCAGAAACAGGGATATGGTCATTAGGAAGATTACAAGGTTTACATCAGTTTGAGCATTCATTAGTTCTTTCTGAAGATTTGAAGTATGTGATTGGTTGTTTTGATGAAATTGATGTGTGGTCGAGTTTAGATACTAAAAATGGTTTAGAAAAACAACAAGCCATGATTGAAGAGTTAAAGGTGCTATGTCTGAATGTTTTAAGAAATTTAAGCTACAAAGAAATGAGTTTAACAATCAAATTATCAATGGAAGAGCATGATTTAGATTAGAGTTTTTGATAATTCAGCTATATTTATGGCAAATATATTGGATATTTAAATAGAGTGATTTGAAAAATATTAGTATTTAGTTAGGATGACAGATGTTTAAAAAATATCTATCATCCTAAGTTTCTTCCTAGACGGGCAGGGAACGTTTCAAAGGCTTAATGTGCTTCACCCCAATTCTTACCTTGACCGACTTCAACAACTAAAGGTACTGATAAGGTGACGACTTTTTGCATTACATCTTTAATCTGTGCAGCCAATTGATCTGCAATAGCTTCATCAACTTCAAATACCAATTCATCGTGTACTTGTAGTAAAAGTTTGGCCTGATCTTGGGGGAGGATTTTATTGACTTCAATCATCGCCATTTTAATGATTTCAGCCGCAGAGCCTTGGAGTGGGGCATTAATCGCAGCACGTTCCGCACCTTTACGTACCATCATATTTCGGGCATCAATATCTGGTGTATATAAGCGACGACCTGTAATGGTTTCTACAAAACCTTGTTCCAATGCCACTTGGCGGGTACGTTGCATATACTCATAAATACCCGGATAACGGTGGAAGTATTGCTTAATATAGTTTTGCGATTCTTCACGAGTAAAGCCCAGTTGACGAATCAAACCAAACTCAGACATGCCGTACAATAAACCAAAGTTAACGGCTTTGGCTTGGCGGCGTTGATCAGAGGTTACATTTTCCAGCGCGACACCCAAGACCTCGGATGCTGTACGACGGTGTACATCTTGCCCATTTTGAAAGGCATCAACCAAAGCATCATCTTGTGAGAAATGCGCCATTAACCGTAATTCAATTTGTGAATAATCGGCTGCCAAAAGTACACGCCCTTGAGGTGCAATAAAGGCTTTACGAATCTGACGACCAATTTCTTCACGTATCGGAATGTTCTGTAGATTTGGATCGGTTGAAGACAAGCGTCCCGTTGCTGTTAAGGCTTGATGGTAACTGGTATGTACGCGATGGGTATCGGGATTGGCTTGTTTGACTAAGGCTTCAGTATAGGTACTTCTAAGCTTGGTTAAACCACGATACTCAATGATCAGTTCAGTAATTGGATGATCGATTTTTTCTAAAACCGCTTCAGAGGTACTGTATTGTCCCGTTGCAGTTTTTTTGCCACCTTTTAAACCTAATTTTTCAAATAAAACTTCACCGACTTGTTTGGGTGAACCGACATTAAAAGATTCGCCAGCGATTTCGATAATTTGATTTTCAAGATTTTGAATGGTATTGGCAAAGTCCACACTGAGCTGATCCAAGAAGCTTAGATCAAGCTCAATCCCATTTTCTTCCATGGTCGCCAAAACACTGGCTACTGGCATTTCAATGTGATGTAAGATATTGATCAGTTCAGGAATTTCTTTCAGCTTACGTTCTAAAACTTCATAAAGACGATAAGTGACATGCGCATCTTCTGCGGCATAATGTCCAGCGGTTTCAATCTCGATTTGATTAAAGGTCTTTTGTTTTGCACCTTTACCAGCAACTTGTTCAAAAGTCGTGGTCAAATGGCTCAGGTAAACGCGCGCAACATCATCCATACCATGGCGTGTTGTCACTGCATTCAAGACATAAGAGGCCAGCATGGTATCAAAATACCAGCCGTGTAAATGGATACCGTGATTTTCAAAAATATGTGCATCATATTTTAAATGATGTCCAATTTTTTCAACACTTGGATCTTCAAGAATCGGTTTGATTTGCTGAATAATCGCATCGCGATTGAGTTGCTCAGGTGCACCTTCATAATCATGTGCCAAAGGGATGTAATAAGCATCATTGGCATCAAAAGCCACTGAAAAACCGACCATTTCAGCGATACGGTAATCTAAACTTGTGGTTTCAGTGTCAATTGCAAAACGTTTTTCTGTGCTTAAGCGCTGGAAGAGCTTATCCCATGCTTCTTGACTTAAAACAGTATGATAAGTGGCTTCACCAAGACGGTCATCAACACTCGAACTTGTTGCTTGATCTGTAATTTCACTTTCAACAGGCTGCTCAGTTTTGCCAATACTTTGTGTTGTTTGTTTATAGGCTGGGCTATTGGGATTGTTTGGATGATCTAGCGATTGTAATTGATTACGGAATTCAAGTTCAGTATACAAGTTGCGTAATGCTTCAACATCAGGTTCACACAGCTTTAAATCATCATATGTCAAGCTTAAATCGAGATCGATAACAATACTTGCCAATTGATGATCAAGTGCAATCCCTTCAACATTGTCTTTTAAACTTTGTCCAACTTTACCTTTGATATTGTCAACATTTTCTAAAATGCCAGCAATCGTACCATATTCATTTAACAGCTTAGCAGCCGTTTTTGCACCAACACCAGGTACACCACGAATACCATCAGAGGCATCACCCATCAAGGTTAAATAATCAATAATTTGATCTGGACGGACGCCAAATTTTTCGATTACACCATCGACATCCATCGGTTTGTCTTTAAAACTGTCTTCGAGGGTCACTTTATCCGTGACCAACTGCGCCATGTCTTTATCACCCGTAGAAATCAAAACTTGATGACCGGCTTTTTCAGCACGTTTTGCCAAGGTTCCAATGATGTCATCCGCTTCAGCACCCGGAAGCGTATGTAATGGAATACCTAAAGCACGAATCAAGGCATGCAAATAAGGGATTTGTTGAGATAATTCTTCTGGCATGCTTGGGCGGTCACCTTTATATATCGGTGACAGTACATGGCGGAAAGTGGGTTCAGGTGTGTCAAAAATAACCGCCATATGTGTTGGTTGCACACGACGCATCAGTTTTTGAATTGCAGAAATTGCCCCGCGAATCGCATTGGTCTGTAATCCAGTTGATGTGGTTAAAGGTGGGAGTGCATGAAAAGCACGAAATAAAAAGTATGACCCATCGACCAATACAAATGGTGGCATTGATATTTTCCTAATTCAAATAACCGCTTTATTGTACGTGATTTTTTGCGCTTGCGAAGATGCAACAGTCATCCTTGTGTTACTGAATATCTGATGAATTCACATAATCATCAGGCAAGGCTGTTGTATCATCGAGTTACTCAGGATCGAGAAAGATGAAATATGCTCAAAGGGCAGAGTGAAATTCGCATCATTTGGTTAATGATGCTGATCATTATCGCAGTCAGTGCATGGTTTTTGGATGCACGGATATTGACCTACATCTGTGGTTTGGCATTTGTCATGAGTGTGATGCAGTATGTGGATGCGATTCAAGATCCATTGCAACAGATCGCGCAACAGACACGTGTTCCACTGCAAAGCACCTCGAAAGTGCCATTATATGTCTCTTCGATTATTGCTGTTGTAGGTTTAACACTGCATTTGAGCTGGATGGTGGGTTTAGGTCTAACTGCTTGGATTTTCTTTTTCTTACGCTGGTTGCGCCGTTTAGAGCGCTATTTGAGCCAAGTTCAATTGCAAATTCAACACTTGAATTTGTCAGAACAACAATCTCCAGATTTAAAGCATCCATCATCTATTCAACAAAACATCGGCACGTCACAAGATTCATCGCTGAACTTAATGGGGCAAATTCGCCAATGGATTTTTCAAGGCAATCCTGTTTTGAAAGTTGCAATCTTGGTTTTGGTGATTGGTATTGTGTTATTGCTGCGTTTTGCGACAGAGCATTGGCAATTAAGTTTAGCGGTCAAACTTTCAATCGTTGCCTTGTCTAGTGGTGCAATCACCGCGTTGGGTGTGTTGCTACAAAATAAAAATCGTAGTTTTGCCTTAGCAATAGAGGGCTTGGGGCTGGCAGGATTATTTTTAACCTTATTCTTTGCCTACTACAATCAGGTGATTCCGAGTCTTTATCTAGCAAGTTTGTGTTTTGCTGTAATCATGGCACTGACACTGAGTTTAAGTTTAAAGCAGCAAAGCGTGGAATTGGCATTGATGGCAGTGCTTATTGCTTATATTGCGCCATTTACGTTACCTGTGCGAAATGCAACGGTAGCAGAACTGATGGCTTATTATTTAGTGATTAACATTGCGATTGCTGTACTGAGTACCTTAAGACCTTGGAAATATTTAAATCAGATCGGATTTTTAGTGACTGTAATCATTGGTGGTGGTTATGCGTTCTATCATGGCTATAGTCAAGAAAAACAATCACTCACGATACTTATTCTTGCACATCTTGCAGTATTCATTTGGCTTGGTTTTCGATTCAGTCAATTGATCGCCAAACAGGATCTTGAGCAATTTAAACTTAAACCCAGTTTAGATGTTGCGTTGATTTTTGGCGCACCGATTATTGGCTATTTATTTTTATATTTAATGTATTTTCACCAAGAACTGATTCTTGCTGGTTTTAGCCTTGGTTTTGCTGTGGTGTTTGCTGGGATTTATCAGCTTTCAAAACGTAATCAATCTATTCAACTGATTTCTCAAAGTTATTTTAGTTTGGCATTGATCTTTCTTGCTTTAATTCCACCGATTCTTCTGCATGGTCAGTGGAGTGTGGTGGGTTGGGCTGTTGAAGGTCTCTGTATTTTTGGCTTTGCTTTATATCGACAATCGGTGATCAGTCGTTATATGGCGATTGCCTTGTTGATTGTTGCAGGCTGTTCAAGCCTTTATTACTTGTTTGAATTGCCTGATTTTCCAACCACGATGTATTGGTACTTATGTTTAAGCTATATCGCCGTGGTGTTATTGGCAAATAGCCGTGATGATTTTCGCAAACAGATCAGTTCAGTAACGACCTTGTTTTTAAGCCTACTGATGATTTCTGCAACCACGATGATTCTTGCATTATTGCTTGATCTCTTAGAGGGAGAGAATCGATATATATACAGTGTATTGATTGTGGTTATTGCTTATCTGTTGATGAATGAATTGATGTTATGGCTAAAGGCCAGATCAACATGGTTGATTCCAAAATGGATTGGGGTAATTCCCGTCTATGTATTTACACTCATTTTATTGCTGGATATTAGTAAAAATGGCATGTTGCTATGGACCAGTGATATTGACCGATGGGGTATCGCAGTTTCAGGTTTAGTGCTAGCGACAGTCTGGTTAAGACCTTCAAAAGGGCTACAGTTTGAAAGTGAATGGCTCAGTTTAGGTGTTTTAATCAGTTTAAGTCTAAGCAGTCTTAGCTTAATTGCAACGATGCCTTATATCAGCATGGTCATTTTACCTTTAGTGTTTTGTGGATGGTGCTTCTTTCAGAAAAACTCAGAATGGACAATGTTTTGGCAAACGCGCAGCAGTTTGTTACTGATGTTGATTTGGATGATTTGTTCTCAGCTATTTTCACAGCAAGCATTTCAAGGATATTTATTACCAATCTTAAATCCCTTTGATTTGGTTAGTATCGCCATGTTAATTGGTTTTTTCTGGATGCTGAACCTTCAATTTAAACAAGCTTTGAAGCCGGGAATCGACCATGGAATACTTGCAGTACTATGTGTTTTAAGTTTGTTATGGCTGAGTAGCTATATCGTTCTAAGAGCCTTACATGTGTATTTTGCTACACCTTATAACCAACTGAGTCTTTGGCAAGATGCCACTGCTCAACTGAGTCTAACCTTGCTTTGGGTAAGCTTAGCCTTTATTGCGATGAGCTTTGCTAGCCGTAAATTATTACGTCCTTTATGGATTTTAGGGGGAAGCATTTTGGTGATTGTCACCTTAAAATTGGTACTGTTTGATTTATCTCATATTGGAACGTTAACGCGCGTGATTTCTTTCTTGGGTGCGGGTTTTGTGATGCTGATTATTGCCTATATTGCCCCGATTCCAGAGCAGAACAATTTAAATCCTTAATTATGAATTGAGCGATATTTAAGTTGTTCAGGTGAAAGCAAAATAAAAGAGGCGTCTACCATGTAATAGATGCCTCTTTTTAATTCAAGGATTGAGGTGCTTAAAGAATTTCAATCGCTACAGCAGTCGCCTCACCACCACCAATACAAAGGGCAGCAATACCTTTTTTACCACCAGTACGTTTTAACGCATGAATCAAGGTCAGGATGATGCGTGAACCTGTAGAACCAACAGGATGGCCGAGGGCACATGCACCACCATGAATATTGACTTTTTCAGCGTCCAATTTAAATTCATCGATAGGGCACATGGTAACCATAGCAAATGCTTCATTGATTTCCCATAAGTCAACATCTTGAACATCCCAACCGGTTTTATTCAGTACCTTTTGGATTGCACCTACTGGGGCAATGGTAAATTCAGAGGGATGTTGTGAGTTTGAAGCATAGGCAACAATTTTTGCTAAAGGTTGAAGCCCTTTTGCTGCAGCATGATCCGCAGAGGTTAAAACCAGCGCAGATGCACCATCTGAAATTGAACTGGCATTGGCTGCCGTGATTGTTCCATCTTTGGCAAACGCAGGGCGCAAGCTAGGAATTTTGTCGATATTGGCATTAAATGGTTGTTCATCTTGATCTATAACAACATCGCCTTTACGGCTTGAAACTGTGACAGAAACGATTTCATCTTTAAACCAACCTTCAGTAATAGCTTTTTGTGCACGTTGTAAAGAACGAATCGCAAAATCATCCATCTGTTGGCGTGTATAGCCTTTGCTATTTGCCATATCTTGGGCAAAAGAACCCATTAAACGACCTGTTTCAGCATCTTCTAGGCCATCAAAGAACATATGATCTTTTACTTCGCCATGGCCCATGCGATATCCGCTACGTGCTTTTGGCAAAAGATAAGGTGCGTTGGTCATCGATTCCATACCGCCAGCAACAATCACATCTGCTGAACCTGCTTTGATTGCATCCGCAGCCTGCATAACTGCTTTCATGCCTGAACCACACAATTTGTTAATAGTTACAGCACCGGTTGAATCAGGTAAGCCAGCTTTGCGCATCGCTTGGCGGGCCGGGCCTTGTTTTAAACCCGCAGGTAAAACACATCCCATAATGACTTCTTGTACATCATTTGGTTGTAAGCCAGCACGGGCAATGGCTTCTTTAATCGTCGCAGCACCTAGTTCTGGCGCAGTCAAACTGGTCAGGCTTCCTTGAAAACCACCCATAGCTGTACGCGCACCATTCACAATTACGATGTCAGTCATTGTTTTAATCTCCAAATGATTATTCTGTGAATATATCCAAAACTTAAGCAGTATATAAAAAATAGTATAAGAATAAAGTCTAGCGATTGAATATATGCTGACCGTAGAGAACAGTTTTTAACATTCAGGTGGTGGCCCTAAATTTATTGCTCCCATTCGTCCGATTTTGTAGCGCTTATTATTTGCCTCATCATATTGGCTACAATAATAGAAGCTTCCAGGTGAACCTCTGGGCAAACCTGTATCACCTTGTAAAGTCAATACATCTCTACTGCTGGCACTTCCGACCCACGTCAGCTTGCCATATTTAATTTTATTTTCAGTTTTGAGGAGTATGTGATCTTCAGCATCGACTTGTTTGTTTTTATTTTTATCTGTAAAAATAAGTAATCCTTTGTTCCATTTGTCTTTTTCACATCGAATTAAATCTTCGGATGAACAAATGACCACAGTAGTATGTCGGACTAAAGCTTGACTTCTTGCATAAGAAACATGCTGTTGGATACCTGAAGATATGATTCTAATCTCTTGTTTTTGCATCCAATTATGATAGTGAGGCAAACAGATTAGGCTGATAATTGTAAGGATACAAATAGTGGTGATAAGCTCGAACAAGGTTAGGCCTTGCTCTTTACAATAAAAATACATCTTAAGGTCTTCTGTTAAGTCTTGTTTTTTATTTGAAAAATAATGATTTTTCTATTAAATTTAATTGAAATGTTAACGTAGTAAAATATTTATTACTATCAGTTTCTTTTACTGCTAAAATGCACGTAGCAAAAAGATAAGCGATCCACGCAAAAAAATTGAGTAAAATGTTACCGAATTACAACGGAAATTGTAAGTAATTTTGTCAATAATTTACTTGATTAAAGTTATCAAGCACTTGGAAAAAGCCTCAAGTGTTTGTATGATTCAACGTGAGTAGCTTAAAAATAATACTGGGGTATTAAAATTTATCTCAGGATAGCCAATAAATTTTAGGCTAAGCTTGAACAACAATTGTTATCTCTGGAGGATATCCATGAAATTGAGTCGTATCGCACTTGCTATGCTTGTTGCCGCTCCATTCGCTGCTGCTAATGCTGGTGTAACTGTTACACCTTTACTACTTGGTTACACTTTCCAAGACACTCAACACAACAATGGTGGTGATAAAGGCGAGTTAACTAACGGTCCTGAATTACAAGACGATTTATTCGTTGGTGCTGCACTTGGTGTAGAACTTACTCCATGGTTAGGTTTTGAAGCTGAATATAACCAAGTTAAAGGTGATCTTGACGGTACTGGCGTAGCTGGTTCTGAATACAAGCAAACTCAAATCAACGGTAACTTTTATGCTACTTCTGATTTGATCACTAAAAACTATGACAGCAAAATCAAACCGTATGTATTGTTAGGTGCTGGTCATTACAAGTACAAACTTGATGACATGTCTTACCATAACAACGAAGAAGGTACTTTAGGTAATGCTGGTGTTGGTGCTTTCTGGCGCTTAAACGATGCTTTATCTCTTCGTACTGAAGCTCGTGGTACTTATAACTTTGACGAAAAATTCTGGAACTATACTGCTCTTGCAGGTCTTAACGTAGTTCTTGGCGGTCACTTGAAGCCTGCTGCTCCTGTAGTAGAAGTTGCTCCAGTGGTTCCAGTTGCTCCAACTCCAGTTGAACCAGCTCCACAAGTTCTTACTGAAGATTTGAACATGGAACTTCGTGTGTTCTTTGATACAAACAAATCAAACATCAAAGATCAATACAAGCCAGAAGTTGCTAAAGTTGCTGATGCGTTAACTACATTCCCGAATGCGACTGCTCGTATTGAAGGTCATACAGATAACACTGGTCCACGTAAGTTAAACGAACGTTTATCTTTAGCTCGTGCTAACTCTGTTAAATCTGCGCTTGTAAGCGAGTACAACATTGATGCATCTCGTTTGTCTACTCAAGGTTTCGCTTGGGATCAACCGATTGCTGACAACAAAACTAAAGAAGGTCGTGCTATGAACCGTCGTGTATTCGCGACAATCACTGGTAGCCGTACTGTAACTAAATAATCCTTTATTTAGTGAATAAAAAAGCGACTCAATTGAGTCGCTTTTTTATTTAAAGTACTTATAATTATAGAATATCTAAATAAAATTGAATCAGAAATTAATAATTACAGGTTAAAGATGAAATATATTATTTTAGGACTGGTACTCATGGCATTAAATGCCTGTACGTCGACACCAATAAATTCAAATCGTATTTCAATCCAAAAACAGTATCCAAATGAAGTGAAGTCATTGAAAAATGGGCTGTCCATATATTTTCAACCGAAATCAACAGACATTGAAGCTGAGTATAAACCTGCTTTATCTGTTGCTTCACAATTATTGAAAGACAATAAAAATTTTGTTCTCTACATTGAAGGCCATACAGACAGTACTGGCTCTTTGGCAGCAAATAATAAAGTATCGTTAACGCGCGCAAATATTGTCAAAGATTTTCTCTTAAATGAATATCAAGTCAATCCAGAACAATTGATTACGCTCGGTTTAGGACCAACCAAGCCAATTGCTGATAATAAAACAGCTGAGGGACGAGTGAAAAATCGACGAGTAACGGTGACTTTAAAAATTAAGTAATTTCGATAAAGCCTCTCAATTTGATCTTACAGCGTTATAATTGTTGATTGTGATTTCTACAAGTTTGAAAATTGAATGAGTGTGCAACTGCCTAAAGCCTTATTAGACCTAGAATCAAATTGCGGTATTTTTGCTGTTTGGATGTTATTGCAAAATTACTCAATTCAGTTAGATATTCAACAACTGGTTAAACTTTGTCATCACGATGCAGAGGATGGTACTTTTACGATTGGCCTAGCCGTTGGATTAAAAAAATTAGGTTTTGATCTGTGTTTTTATACAGATGAAGACTCAAATATTCATGAAAAAGAAATCGTCCGTTATCAAGATGCGAAGAAGTTAGGGTTGCAGATTAGTCCAGCGCTAAGCTATCAAGAAATTCAAGCCTATATTGAACAAGGGTGCAATATCATTGTTTTTTATGACACTTTAGAAGGTGTTGGAAATCATTCGTTGGTTTATTCGATAAATGATCAGGAGATTTGTTTCTATGATAATTTTGAAGCTATGCCGAAAGTTGTCTTTGAACAACAACGTTTAGCTGAAGGAATTTGTCAGCAAGTTATTGTGATTCGTGAATATTGTCCTGCGATTCGATATTGTTAATTCAATTGCAAATGTGAATCTCAGTAAATCGAAATTTACTGAGATTCATGATAAAAATTAAGGGCTATTTCGGCTTTAGCCTTTAATACACAATACTTGTTTCAGTGTATGGACCACATCAATCAAATCATTTTGATTGGCCATAACTTGATGAATATCCTTGTAGGCACTTGGAATCTCATCAACCACACCTTTATCTTTGCGGCACTCAATGCCTACTGTTTGTGCAATCAAATCTTGCTGATTAAACAAATGCTTGGCTTTAGAACGACTCATTTTACGTCCTGCACCATGTGAGCATGAACAAAAAGAATCTGGATTACCTTTACCTTTAACGATAAAAGATTGCGCGCCCATTGAACCGGGGATAATCCCATATTCATCGAGCCCTGCACGAATTGCACCTTTACGTGTAACAAAGACGTCTTCACCAAAGTGAAGTTCTTTCTGTACGTAATTATGATGACAATTAATCGCTTCTTTGGTCATTTGAAAACTTGGTAATAAAGGGCGAATTGCTTCTAAAATTAAACGCATCATTTCTCGTCGGTTTTCAAAAGCATATTCTTGTGCCCATTCTACAGCTTCAACATAATCATCGAAATTCGTCGATCCTTCTGCAAAGTAGCTCAAGTCTTTATCAGGCACGTGACCAAAACGATGTTGTGCTTCTTTCTTGGCACGTTCAATAAAGTAAGTGCCAATCACATTACCTAAGCCACGGCTACCTGAATGCAGCATGACCCAGATATCATCATTTTCATCAATACACAGTTCAATAAAGTGATTACCACCACCTAAAGTCCCGAGTTGCTTTTGCCATGTAACATCAAAACTACGTAACATGCGTTTTAAAGCAGGGTGTTTTTCTGTAATACGCTGGAGTTTTTTATCTAAGGGCGAAAGGGTTGAAGCCTTTGCTTTGATTTGTTTGTGCATTTCAAAGCCGACAGGTACTTTTCTTTCAATGGCATTGCGTAAAGTGCTTAAGTTATCGGGCAGTTGAAATGCTTTTAGACTAAGTCTTAATGCATTCATACCACAACCGATATCCACGCCAACCGCAGCAGGAATGATGGCATTTTTGGTGGGAATAACACTTCCCACGGTTGCGCCTTTACCCAAATGTACATCTGGCATGACTGCGATATGTGAATGAATAAATTGCAATTGTGCCATTTTTCGCAGTTGCGTTAGGCTTTCCTCATCCACATCTTTTGTATAAATTTTTACAGGAACACCATATTCTGCTTTGGCGTTTAAAATCATTTGTATGCTCATTTTTTTTCTCGAAGCAAATTTTTTTATTGTCCGAAGGCGGTTACAACACTATTGTCAAAGCAATGATCGATTCAAATTTTAAAGACAATAAAAAACCTAGCGAATGCTAGGTTTGACTGACATTCGGACACTTTGATTAATTCAGTGCCCGTGGGTAGACGACTGCTTAATCTTAATTTAAAGTTTTCTCAAGTTGATGCATGTCGTACTCCTATACTTTTTGATTTAAAATCAAAGGTGAAAATTCTGATTGGAAATAATCCAATGGGCGTTATTCTATAAAGAAAAAAAACTTTGTCAATGAAACATAGCAAATTAATTTTTAATTCACGTTGAATTGCTGTTATAAAAAAACAATAAAGCAGCTAAAAAGCTGCTTTATTTACATCAAGTGATTTACTCTTTTTCGACTTGAATGGGTTGTACATCCATCTGATCATAAGCAATCAATTTAGATTTGTGTTTCCACTTATAGCCAAGCCAGATAACAAGGAACAGTGGAATACTGATATAAGTAGACAACACACTCATCCATTTTCCATCAAGCACAGCTTCTGCATTTTGGCCAAGAATAATGATGGCACAAAGAATAAAGGCAAACCACGGACCAAAAGGGAAGAATTTTGCACGATAAGCGAGATCATCAAGTTTATAGCCTTGAGCTAAATAACCTTTACGGAAGCGATAATGTGAGATTGCGATACCTAACCAGACAATAAAACCGCACATACCTGACATGTTTAACAACCAAGTAAACACGACACTTTCACCAATAAAGGTGGTTAAGAAACACAGTGCCGCAATTGCCGTTGTTGCATACAGTGCATTCATGGGTACACCGCGAAGATCGAGTTTAGAGAAAACTCGTGGCGCTTTACCTTCACGTGCCATATCAAACAACATACGTGTTGATGAATACATACCTGAGTTACCTGCAGACATAATTGCAGTCAAAATCACGGCATTCATTAAGCCTGCTGCAAATGCTAAACCTGCTTTTTCATATAATAGAGTAAATGGTGACAGGGTAATGTTTCCATCACCTTCCGCAGCAAGTGCAAGGTTTGGATCTGTATAAGCAACCAATGTACCAATGATAAAGATACACAAGATATAAAATAAAAGAATACGCCAAAAGATTTGTTTAATGGCGATTGGAATGGTTTTTTTCGGATCCTTAGATTCACCTGCGGCAACACCGACCATCTCCGTCCCTTGGAACGAGAATCCTGCGATCATGGCCACACCGACTAAGGCTTGAAAGCCACCTACAAATGGCGCTTCACCAACGGTCCAATTCTTGGTAATGGAATCTGTTGGATCTAACATGATTTTACCAATCATGAATAAACCAATGACAATAAAGAAGATGATGGCAATGACTTTAACCAGTGAAAATAAAAATTCACTTTCACCAAAGCCTTTTACAGTTAAGGCATTGATACAGAAGATAATCGCAAGGAATAGCGCACTCCACCAAAAGCCGGGGATGTCTGGAAACCAAAACTTCATGATGAATTGAACGGCAACCAATTCAAATGCAACGGTAATGGCCCAGTTATACCAGTAGTTCCAACCGAGTGCGAAACCAAAACCTTCTTCTACATACTTATTACCATAGGTAAAAAATGCGCCTGATGTTGGATTATGGGTTGCAAGTTCACCTAAACTGGTCATCAAGAAATAAATCATGATACCAATCAGGACATAAGCAAGTAATGCACCACCAGGTCCAGCAGTGGCAATCGTTTGACCAGAAGCAAGGAATAACCCTGTACCAATAGAACCGCCAATGGCGATCATGTTTAAATGTCGTGCTCCAAGCTTACGCTGGAGTTGAGGATGATCTGTTTCGCTCATCGTTATTCCTTACTACTTTTTTGAGTGTTGGCGAACAGCACTTTAAAGCCTTGTTGATCTGCTTTAGTCGTACATTGACTAAAACTCTGCTCAATGAGTAATGGGTAATTTAGGAAGCGGTTTGCCACAATCCATAATTCACCACCTGATTTTAAATGTCGTCTCGCAGTTTTACATAACGTTTCACTGGCATTGTAATCTGTTTGAATACCTTGGTGAAATGGAGGGTTACTCACGATGGCGTGTAAGAACAATGGCGCATCTTCAATCCCTGTGACTGCTTTTATTTCAAGTTGTTCTAAAGGTAAATTATTTTTTTCAAAAGTCATTTGCGTTGATGCTAAAGCAAAAGCATCGACATCTAAAGCAAAAATACGATTTTTCGGATTAAGTTTACTGAGATAAGCACTGATGACACCTGCACCACAACCAAAGTCCGCAATCTTTCCAGACGTCACTTGTTTGAGATAAGGTAAAAGCACTGCAGTTCCAATATCTAGACGATTTTGGCTAAACACACCAGGGAGTGCACAAATGCTAAGTTCTCCAGCAGGTGTTGGAACATTATAGACTTGCGCCCATTCTGCTAATGGCTTTGCTTTCACGGTTTTATCTGTGGTGAGTTGCCACATTTGACAATGACGTGCGCTATCAAGCTTGATGGCTTGACCATAAGGCTGGAGTTGTTTTGCAGCACGTTCTACACCACCTTTTTTCTCTCCAACCAAGAAAATCGAAGCGCCAACGGCTAAACGACTGACTAAATTGTGCAAGATATAGTTGAGTAGCTCTTTTGATTTTGGAACAAAAACAACAGCTTGATCAAATTCAGCTTCTGGCAGGTCAGTACCAAAATGTACCATTGCCTGCTGATTCTGAAAATATTGAAACTCATTGTAATTCCAAGTCCAAATGCTTGCTTCGATGTTATGAGCTAAATTTGAAAGTAGATCATCCGTTGCTGCATTTACAAATAGCACGCGTCCAGAAAGGTAGTCATGCTGTCGAATGACAACTTCGCTTTTTGGCTCCATATTCACCATCCATCAATAAAAATTAGAGCAATGCCCAGTCTAAGCTGGGCATTATAAAGAATAGATTTATTATTTTTTAGTTTCGGGTAAAACTAAATTCAAAATTAATGCAGCTAGCCCGCCAGTTGCGACACCAGAACTAAAAATATTACGTGGTAATTCTGGTAAATGTTCCAAAATTTGAGGAACTTGTGCAACCCCTAGGCCGAGACCCAAAGAGATAGCAATAATCAATAACGCACGACGGTCTAGTTGAATTCCCGATAAAATGTTAATGCCTGAAGCAGCAACAGCACCAAACATTACCATAACCGCACCACCCAGTACCGCTTGCGGTACCGCCTGAATGATACCAGCAACAGCAGGGAATAACCCCAGAATGATGAGCAGGATTGCAATCCAAATTCCAACAAAACGACTTGCAACACCCGTCAACTGAATTACACCATTATTTTGTGCAAAGACAGAACTTGGGAATGTATTAAAAATCCCTGCAAGGAATGAGTTGGCACCATTGACCAATACGCCACCTTTTATTCGTTCCATCCACACTGGGCCATCTACAGGCTGATTTGAAATTTTAGAGGTTGCGGTGACATCGCCAATTGCTTCTAAAGACGTGACAAGATAAATAAATGCCATAGGAATAAATAAGCTCCATGAGAAACTAATTCCAAAATGCATTGGTGTCGGAATTTGAATCAATGGAGCATCTTTTAAACCAGAAAAATCTAAATAGCCCATAAAGCCCGCAAGAATATAGCCAATGACTAAAGCAATCAGAATTGCAGAACTTTTCACCCAAACCACTTTGAAGCGATTGAGAAGGACGATAATTGCCAACACTGTACATGACATGATGAGATTGTCGGCGCTGGCAAACGTATGGCTTTCCATGGCTTGGTAGCCACCACCCATGCTGATTAAACCTTCTTTAATTAAGGTTAAACCAATCAACAGTACCACAATCCCTGTAACCAAGGGCGTGATCAACTTTTTTACCCAAGGTAAAATACGTGAAACACCCATTTCAATAAATGAGCCTGCAATGACCACACCAAAAATAGATGCCATAACCGCTTCTACTGGTGTGCCCGCAGCAACCATGGCTGAACCAATCCCAATCATTGGACCAATAAAGTTAAAGCTTGTACCTTGAACAATCAGTAGCCCTGCACCAAAGGGTCCAATTTTTTTACATTGTAAGAATGTTGCTACCCCAGAAATCACCAATGACATGGAAAGAATCATGTTGGTATCTTGAGGAGAAACACCTAAAGCTAAACAAATCAGTAAACCGGGTGTTACAATTGGAACAATAATCGCAAGTAAATGTTGCAAAGCCGCAAAAAAAGCGATGAGTGGTTTTGGACGATCATCTAGACCATAAACAAGATCAATTTGAGCCTGTTTCTGATTGGGAGAGGGGGTAGAATTGGACATGGCACAGCAATTGGAAGTGGCAAGATGGCGCTATTCTAATCGCTTTACACACTATTACAAAATAAAAAGCCTGCTGTTGTGAAAAAAACTTGTAACTGTCAATAAACTGTCACTACTAAAAGTTAAGATTTTTCTGTATAATTTGCCCTCAAATTTAAAGCGTATCGAATTTACATGTCTGATATTAAAACTCTCCGTAATATTGCCATCATCGCGCACGTCGACCATGGTAAAACGACTCTTGTCGACAAACTTTTACAACAATCAGGTGCACTCGGTGACCGCGCGGGTGAGATTGAGCGTGTTATGGATTCGAATGCGCTTGAGTCTGAACGCGGTATTACCATTCTTGCAAAAAACACTGCAATCAAATGGTTAGACAAGCGTACAAATACTGAATACCGCATCAACATCGTCGACACCCCAGGACATGCTGACTTTGGTGGTGAAGTTGAACGTGTAATGTCTATGGTTGACTGCGTACTTCTTCTTGTCGATTCACAAGAAGGCCCAATGCCACAAACTCGCTTTGTAACACAAAAAGCGTTTGCTCGTGGTTTGAAGCCAATTGTTATCATCAACAAAGTAGATAAGCCAAGTGCTCGTCCAGACTGGGTAATCGATCAAGTATTTGATTTGTTCGATAACTTAGGCGGTAGTGATGAACAGTTAGACTTCCCAATCGTATATGCTTCTGGCTTACGTGGTGTTGCTGGTCCTTCTCCTGAAGAATTAGCGGAAGACATGACACCGTTGTTCGAAACAATCGTAGATATCGTTGAACCACCAGCAGTTGATATTGATGGTCCATTCCAAATGCAAATTTCATCACTTGACTATAATAGTTTCGTGGGTGTAATTGGTGTTGGTCGTATTCAACGTGGTTCAGTAAAAACCAATACACCAGTGACTGTTATCGATAAAGATGGCAAAACACGTAACGGTCGTATCTTAAAAATTATGGGTTACCATGGTTTAGAGCGTGTAGATGTAGATTCTGCTCAAGCGGGTGATATCGTATGTATCACTGGTTTAGATGCATTGAACATTTCTGACACAATCTGTGATCCTAAAAATGTTGAAGCATTACCTGCATTGTCTGTAGATGAACCTACAGTTTCGATGACGTTCCAAGTAAACAACTCACCGTTTGCTGGTAAAGAAGGTAAATTTGTAACTTCACGTAATATCCGTGAGCGTTTAGATCGCGAATTGATCCATAACGTTGCTTTACGTGTTGAAGATACTGACAGTCCAGACCGTTTCAAAGTTTCTGGTCGTGGTGAACTTCACCTTTCAGTATTGATTGAAACAATGCGTCGTGAAGGCTTCGAGATGGGTGTTTCCCGTCCGCAAGTGATCATGAAAGAAGTTGATGGCGAAACTCAAGAGCCATACGAAAACGTTACTTTTGATGTTGAAGAACAACATCAGGGTTCTGTTATGGAACAAATGGGTAACCGTAAAGGTGAGTTGACCAATATGGAAGTTGACGGTAAAGGCCGTATCCGTATTGAAGCAACTGTTCCATCACGTGGTTTGATTGGTTTCCGTTCTGAATTCTTAACCATTACCTCTGGTACTGGTATCATGACTTCAAGCTTCTCGCATTACGGTACAGCTAAACAAGGTGCAGTTGCGAAACGTCAAAACGGTGTGTTGATCTCTATGGTTAACGGTACTTGCTTAGCGTTTGCATTGTTCACTTTACAAGACCGTGGTCGTCTATTTGCTGAACCACAGTTAGAAGTTTATGAAGGTATGATCGTGGGTATGAACTCTCGTTCAGACGACATGACTGTGAACCCAACCAAAGCGAAACAGTTAACTAACATGCGTGCATCTGGTACAGATGAAGCGTTAACGTTAACACCTGCAATTAAATTCACGCTTGAACAAGCATTAGAATTTATTGAAGATGACGAATTGGTTGAAGTAACACCTAAATCAGTTCGTATTCGTAAAAAATTCTTAACTGAAAATGAACGTAAACGTGCTTCACGTGGCTAAGCGTTCAAACTGGAAATAATTTAATTTCTAAAAAAAAAAACCGCAATTTTTTAATAAATTGCGGTTTTTTTATATAAATGTAAAAGGATATTGGTTTTTAATAAAAAGCGAGTAAATTAGGCGGAAATATATGTTGAAACATAATGTATACTTCGTCACATAAAAAATACGCAAAATCGGCGTGGAGTTAAAATATGAGTATTCTTTCAGAGTTCAGAGAATTTGCCATTAAAGGCAATATGATGGATTTGGCAATTGGTGTCATCATTGGTGGTGCTTTCAATAAAATTATCGACTCATTAGTGAAAGACGTGATTATGCCTTTAATCACAGTGATTACGGGTGGTGGTGTTGATTTTACCCAAAAATTTGTCGTACTTGGCGATAACCCAAATAACCTTTCATCATTGGATGAATTAACCAAAGCCGGAATTAATGTATTAACCTATGGTAATTTCATCACAATTGTATTGAACTTCCTGATCTTAATGTGGGTGGTTTTCTTGTTGGTTAAATTCCTAAATAAAATCCGTAAACCTGCTGAAGAAGCTCCAGCTGCTACACCAGAAGATATTGCATTACTGCGTGAAATTCGTGATGAATTAAAGAAACGCCCTGAAGCTTAATCTTCATTAAATTGATTCAAATTACAGTATTTTAATATGTCTAAACCCTGATAAAGCGATTAAATCATTGTAAAAGAGTTGAATGAAACGGTACGATCAAGTACCGTTTTTTATGCAAGCAAGAAAATAGGGATGGGCTGATGAAAAAAAACATAGGGATTATGGCAATACTTATCAGTTTGCATGCATGTTCAGAGCATCCAAAAGAGCAACAATCCGCTGATACTCAAACATCTACACAAGCGGATCGCAACCGACCTGCCAGCGGTTTAACTTTTAATGAAATGCCAAATGAAGATACCCGCTACGTCACTATAGAAACCGATTCGGTAGATGAAAATGAAACATTACTGTTGGCCCTACAAACACGTTTATTAAAAGCCAATTTTGAGTTTATAGAAAAAGACAGTGGTAGTTCTTGGTCTGAAAATGATTGTTCTCTGAATAAAGTGATTCAAGTAAAAGGTGAGGGCATTCGCTCTTATAAGGCAATCAGTAAAGTTAAGTTAGGTGATGAAAAACAATATCGTCCAGATTTTGTTTTGCTGGTTTTTGCGTTTAAGGATGAACAGCTTGCTGAGCAAAGTTTTCAAATGCTTAAGTCTGCTGTCTATTCAGCAGGAGGGTACTGTAATGGTAAATCTCCTGAAACCATCGTCAGAAATGGCAATGAAATATTTTACTTTACCACTCGGGAAGAAGCATTTAGATCATATATTGATGATTATGCGAAGTTTATCCATGAATTTAAACCTGAGCAAATTGATTCAAAAATATAGGATGGTTTAAATTGACTAGAACAGCTCAGATTTTTATTGTTTTGGCGAGTTTTCTAATCTATGGATGCCAAGCCCAAGTTAAAGTTGATGAAAATTTTATTAAGCAGTTCAGCCCAGAAATACGCCCTCAAGTGATCTCGATATGTGAACAATATGATTCTAATGATCAGGTTCAAGGGATTTATTTTAGTCGCTATGCATTTGGTTTATATACCTTTATTAGAATAAAAAACAACAGATTTGAAATATTAAGCTTTGATGATGTCAAGTACTCTCCTATAGATGAAGTTTCAGATATTGAATTGCAAACGGGTCAATATATAAAACGAAATGACCAAATCATTTTAAAAACGGAAAAATTGAATAAGTCAGACCCCTTGGCAAATCAAAGTGCAGATTTTGAAAACTCTATATATTTGCAAAACGCTCAGAGTGCATTTTTAATTAAAGATATTGAGGATGTAGCCAGTTCAATGTCATGGTCACAAACGATGGGAAGTGCACGTTCACAATTTAAGAAGATTCATTGTCATATTCAGGATTATCATCATTATAAAGGTGATGAAGAACCATCACCATCTTATCAAGCATTACCTGAGCGCTTTAAAGCGCTTGTGTTTGAGCAACCTTTGCATTTGACAATAAAGTCTGCGGAAGACATTTCTAAGTCATTAGAGCGAAATGATGATTCCGAAACAGTAATAGAGCAAACAGTTCAAATTCTAAGTGGAAATACTCAGAAGTTATTTATGAATCAGCCAATCTGTATTATTCAAGGGCAAGGAAAAGGATTGTATGGATACATAAATCAACCGAGTCAGCCCCTTACTAAGGCATGGATGAGTTTTGAGCAAGGTGCGAGTATGGGAATTGCCAGACAAGGGGATATCATTTCAACTTCATACCAAGAATGTAAATCTTTAAACTAAAAATCCATGCGAAATTTAATTTCAACCAAGTGAAAGCCGAATTGGCTTTTTACTGGACCATGAAGTACACGTTCAGCAGCGGTAAATACCAGTTTATCAATCACAGGAACAAGCTGTCCTTTTTTTACTTCACCCAGTTCACCACCACGTTTTGCTGAATTACATGTGGAATGCTGTTTAGCCACTTTGGCAAAATCAGCACCATCATGGATCTTCTTCTTAAGTTGTTCAGCCAAGTCCTTATCTTTGACGAGAATATGTCGAACGATTGCAGTTTTCATTTACTTTTTCCTCGTGGTTTTTGTGGGATGCTCTTCGCGATCTTTAATGGCTGGCATTGTGGGCAAAACACACTGGCTCTTTGTCCTAACTTTAAATTTTCTAAAGTGGTTTCACAGTTAATACACATCTCACCCGCACGACCATAAGCCAATAAGGTCTGCTGAAAGTAGCCATTCTCACCCATGGCATTGCTATAATCTCTTAAGGTTGAACCACCCAAATCAATCGCTTGCTTTAAAATTCGTTTAATTTCGATGACCAATTTTTGAATTTGTGCTTTCGTCAAACTCGAAGCAGGCTGTGCCGGATGAATCCCTAAATTAAATAAGCTTTCGGTTGCATAAATATTGCCTACACCCACAACAATATGATTATCCATGATTGCAACTTTTGTGCCGACATTTTTATTTTTAAACTTTTCTGCTAAATATTCGGCATGAAATTCATCACTTAATGGTTCAGGCCCTAAAGTATCAATCAATTTTGTTTGGCTTTCTTCATTCAGCCAAATGATACAACCAAAACGTCGAGGGTCATGATAGCGCAGCTGTGTGTCTTCAAACTGAATGATCAGATGGTCATGCTTTCTAAGCGCTTCATGTTCATCACAGATTCTAAAACTACCAGACATACCCAAATGCCATAACATGCTATGGGTTTCAAACTCTGCCAAAATGTATTTTGAACGACGTGTTAAGCGAACGAGTTTTTGACCTTGAAGTTGTTGAATATCTTCGGGAATAGGCCAGCGTAACCGTGACTCACGCACTTGAACATGAAGAACTTTCTGGTCGATCAGGGGGAGTAAACTGGTTTTTGTTGTTTCAACTTCAGGTAATTCAGGCATGCACTTGTCACATTGGTGTGAGGACTGAATATTGTATGCAAGAATTGGATTGCGTTAAAGGGCGGTTGTGTTGAGCCAACGACTTTAGTTTAAAATTATGGATATGATCGTTGAATAAGATAGAATTATTATTGTTAAGTTATTGTTATTTAAAATAAAGTTTATTGATAAAATAAAGTTTTCCAATTGATAAAAAATATCTGATAGTTATATGTAAAAAAATGTGTAAATTTCTAGTGAATTGTTTACTGAAATAATTCTTTTTATCTCAATATTTCAGGAAAAATAGTCATTTTAAAGCTGGAACTTTCTATTAAATTTAGACGGTTAAAGTGATTGAGAGTTGACTAGTTTATCTTTATTCGTTTTGTTCCTGATTAGGCTTTCCCATGAAAAAAATTGCTTATCCGTTATTGGCAATCTCTGCATGTAGCATGATGTCTTTTGCATCAGCTGAAGATGCGTTTAATTTACACGGCTCAACCATGACGGGTGATTGGAATGGGAGTCGGACTGAACTTGCAGAAAAGGGAATCAAATTTGATGGCACCATTGCCATGGACAGTTCATATCTCGCTGATGGTGGTTATGATGCACATCAAGCGCCAACATTTGCGACACAATTCGGACTGGGTACAACCTTAGATATGGGGAAACTGGCGGGTTGGAATGATGTGACTATTCGTGCTTTAGTTACAGCACGTCAAGGTGAAAGTACTTCACTCAGAGGTATTCAAGCACCAGATGCACCACAATGGGCAAACTCGCAAGCCAATTGGGGACGTGGTAATTCAGGGAGCCGTCTCAGCGAATTATATATAGAAAAGAATTTTAAGGATCAAGGACTAAGCTTGCGTTTAGGTCGTATGGGTTTAGGTACTGAATTCAATACCATGGCTTGTGATTTCCAAGGCAATGCATTTTGTGCAGCACAGATGGGGAAATGGCAAGGCAAGCTTTGGTATAACACACCAGTCTCACAATGGGGCGCACGCTTAAAATATCACATCAATCCTGAACTATTTGCACAAGTGGGGGTGTTTGAATACAACCCTGATAATGCTTTAGAGCGACAAGGCTGGAATTTGGATACAAAGCATGCCGATGGTGTCAATATTCTTTCTGAAGTGGTGTGGTCACCTAAGCAGGGTGTGAATAATTTACCAGGCAGTTATCGTATTGGTACGCTTTACAATACTGCTGATGAGGCTAAAAATCAGTATGATGTGGGCTATAAAGCAGGAACTAAGGCTGAAGATCGTACATATGGCGGTTGGATTGCGTTTGAACAGCAATTGACTTCAACTGGAGAGGGGAAACGCGGTTTACACAGTTTTGGTAACTTCACCATTCATGATCGTACGACGACAGCCGTAAATGATTCACAGCAACTTGGCCTAAAATACTATGGTCTGTTTGATGCTCAACCAAACGATATTCTTGGTTTGGCTGTAAATCGGGTACATTTGAACGATCGGTATACTAATTATGTGAATGGTGCTCGTTTAGGAACAAATTTAAGACAGTTGAATGAAGATGCAGAGTATAATGTTGAGTTGAATTACTCATATTACCCTGCCAAATGGTTCATGCTTCGTCCTTTAGTGCAGTATGTGGTACATCCTGGTGCAACCAATCAGGTGGACAATGCGTTTGTCGTTGGCTTGGGGTCTAAAATTATTTTTTAATACCACCCGAGGACACCTTTATGCAAAGAGTGAAACATCTAAAAATTAATACAACACTACTTTGCTTAACGGTATGTATCACACAGAGCTTATATGCTGAAGTGGAATCTCAAGATTCCATTCAGCAACATTCTGCGCAGCAACTTCCAACCATCAAAATTGAAGCAACACGTTCTGATACCAGCATATTAAACACCCCAGCATCGGTATATAGAGTTGATCAACAACAAAGTCAAAATAATATTGGGGTAAACCTCACTGAAACACTCAAAGGAATTCCGGGTTTACAGCTCAATAATCGTGAAAATTATGCCCAAGACTTACAACTGTCTATGCGCGGATTTGGCGCACGTTCAACTTTTGGGGTACGTGGAATTCGTCTTTATGTCGATGGGATTCCTGCGACGATGCCAGACGGACAAGGCCAAACTTCAAATATTGATTTAACGAGCTTAGATCATATTGAAGTACTTGGTGGGCCCTTTTCATCACTGTATGGAAACTCCTCTGGGGGGACTATTCTCACCACGACCAAAGAAGGAACAGGGCGTGATTCGGTCGAGTTAGGATATTCAGGTGGCAGTAATAATAAAGGGCGTGCTGACATCACCTTACAAGGTGGTGCAGATAAAGCCAATGAACCGAGCTATGTGATCAGTTCTTCTTATTTTGATACCGATGGTTATCGTGACCACAGTGCCGCAAGAAAAGTGTTGAGCAATGCCAAACTCACGTGGGACTTAGATGATGGTTCTAAGATCAATTGGCTGATCAATCATGTAGATATTTCAGCTGATGATCCACAAGGTCTGACTCGTAAGCAATGGAAGCAAAATCCTAAACAAGTGAACGACAGTATAAATGAATATAATGTCCGTAAAGATATTAACCAGACACAAACAGGTATCAATTGGAATAAACCCATCAACGACCAAAATGAAATCTATTCGATGGTTTATGTAGGTCATCGTGAAGTGACCCAATATCAGTCTATTCCTAATACTGCTCAAGCTAATCCTAGACATGCGGGCGGTGTAATTGATTTTTCTAGAGATTTTTATGGTGCTGATTTACGTTGGACAGGCAAAGATTTATTGCCGAATACACGGATCAGTGCAGGCTTGGCTTATGATGCGATGAATGAAAATCGCCAAGGATATGAAAATTATATTTTAGATAATAATAAAAAACCTCATTATGGGGTAAAAGGTAATTTACGCCGTGATGAACGAAATACTTTATGGAATTTAGATCCTTATCTTCAGGCATCTTGGCAATTTTTGCCGACTGTACGTCTAGATACAGGGTTACGCTATAGCAATGTCCATTACGAATCTAAAGATCGTTATATTAAATATGATGCCGATCCAAAGAAAAATAATGGCGACGATAGCGGGCAAACCGATTATCAAAAACTGCTCCCATCGGCTGCTTTGACATGGGAAATTACTCCTGAGATCAGCAGTTATCTCAGTTATGCTAAAGGCTTTGAAACACCAACCTTTACCGAAATGGCCTATCCAACAGAAGGAACGGCAGGGATTAACTTTGCGCTTAAACCTTCAACCAGTGATAACTATGAGCTTGGTTTAAAAGTACAAAATCGTCTAGGTAATTTTACCGCCGCAGTTTTCCAAAGTAATACCCAAGATGACATCGTTTCTGCGGGAACACTCAATGGACGTGCAACCTATCAAAATGCAGATAAAACACTGCGCCAAGGGGTAGAGCTGTCTTGGAATAAAAAGTTGTGGAAAAATTTAACGGCTCAAGCCAGTTATAGTTTCCTTGATGCAACATTTGATGCAGATATTCCCAACACTGATCCTAAAAAAGTTATCCAAAGTGGCAATTACATTCCCGGAATTGCAAAAAACCAAGCCTTTGTATCTTTCGGCTGGTTGCCTGAGCAGGGCTTTAACGCGGGTGTCGATGTTCGATATATGGATAAAATCTATGTAGATGATCTCAATACAGATACTGCACCAAGTTATACAGTAACCAGTATGAATGTCGGTTATATCTGGAAAAACAACGATTGGAAAGTGCGTAGTTTTGTTCGAGTTGATAATTTATTCGATAAAAATTATGTCGGTTCAGTCATTGTGAATGATGGTAATAGTCGATTCTTTGAACCTGCTGATGGTATTAACTGGAGTGCAGGACTCAGTGTCACCAAACAGTTCTAATTCATTGGGAAAATAATTTATGTCTGCTCAACCAAAGTTATTTGAATCTATTCAATTTGGTTCACTCTCCCTCAGCAATAAAATTATTATTGCGCCAATGTGTCAATATTCGGCAACAGATCAGGGTGAAGTGACCTATTGGCATGAACAGCAATGGGCAAGTTACGCTTTGTCAGGCGCGAGCTTATGTATTATTGAAGCAACAGCGGTTCAAGCCGAAGGGCGGATCAGTTATGCCGATGTGGGACTTTGGAATGATACGCAACGGGATCAAATCAAAGCTTTACTCAATAAGGTAAAAAGCATTGCTCCAACACCTTTTGCTATTCAGCTTGCGCATGCAGGTCGTAAAGCTTCGACTGAAAAGCCTTGGTTGGTGAAGCAGGGGAAAGGTCAGATTGCGCCCGATCATGAACATGGATGGCAAACTGTATCAGCCAGTGATATTGCTTTTAGTCCGAATGATATTGCTCCGCATGAATTAACCATTGATGAAATTAAAACAATTATTCAAGACTTTGCGCAAGCGGCGATTCGTGCAGTAGATGCTGGTTTTTCACTGATTGAAATTCATGCAGCGCATGGGTATTTACTGCATCAATTTATGTCGCCA
Organism: Acinetobacter sp. RIT698; assembly: GCF_009668065.1. Classification (NCBI taxonomy): domain Bacteria; kingdom Pseudomonadati; phylum Pseudomonadota; class Gammaproteobacteria; order Moraxellales; family Moraxellaceae; genus Acinetobacter; species Acinetobacter sp. RIT698. The sequence goes on along the minus strand of NZ_WJYH01000006.1, from coordinate 18,368 downwards.
TTGTCTAACCACCGAACTGATGAATATGGTGGAAGTTTTGAAAATCGTATTCGTTTTACACTAGAAGTTTTTCAAGCCATTCGAGCAGTTGTGCCAACTGACTATCCTGTAGGTGTACGTATTTCTGCAACTGACTGGATGGATGCAGAAAATAGTTGGAATGTTGAATCAAGCATTGGCTTATCAAAAGCTTTAGCGCAACTTGGTGCTGCTTATATCCATGTATCCTCTGCGGGATTACATATTCAACAAGATATTAAAGTGGGTGCAAATTACCAAGTGCCTTTTGCAAATGCGATTAAAAAACAGGTGAATATTCCTGTCATTGCGGTGGGCTTAATTACCGAAGCTGAACAAGCTGAACAGATCCTTCAACAAGGCGAAGCAGATGCAATTGCATTGGCAAGAGCGATTTTATATGACCCACGCTGGCCTTGGCATGCTGCCGCAAAATTGGGTGCAAAAATCTCGATTGCACCACAATATTTACGTTGTCAGCCGCACGGAATCAAAGATTTGTTCTCAGCATATTGATGGCATAACAGTTTTGATTCACTCATTATTCTTTAAACGTATTTAAACTGAATAAAGATATATTCTAGGATATATCTTTATTTGTATGATCTGGAAAAGGAACGGCTTGAATGATTTTTTCGGTAATTTTTCCAGTATTTTTCCTGTTATTTTTGGGTTTTATATCTGTCAAAATCCAATTGATCTCTAAAGAGCAAATTACTGCAATTGGTGCTTTTGTAATCAAAATTGCATTACCTGCTTTATTACTTCATGCACTGGCTGCAAAAGATTTACATGAGATTTGGTATCCTGCTTATTTCTTTGTTTATGCAGGCGTCACTTTTACTCTATTTATTTTGGCCTTTATTTTAGGGCAAAAGCTTTTTAACAACCATTTTACCCATGCTTCTGTGTTTTCACTTGGCGCATCAATGTCCAATACCGGGTTACTGGGCGCAGCAATTTTGACTTTGCTGATGGGTAGTGAAGCCATGATTTATATTTCACTGATTGTTATCATTGAAAGCGTATTTCTTGTACCGCTGATGTTAACCTTGGCAGAAATAGGGCGACAAAGACAAGCCAATTTAGCCGCCATTTTAAAAACAACATTTCTGACTTTATTAAAAAATCCATTGTTCTTGTCAGTGATGATTGGCATGAGCTGTGCGATCTTCGAAATTCAAATTCCACATGTATTAGACCAAGTATTTGCCTTGTTAGGTCAGACGGCTTCACCTTTAGCATTATTTATTATTGGTGGTGGGATGGTTGGGATTACGATTCAATCACTTAATCTGCAAACCATTTATTTGGTGGTTTCTAAAAATATCTGTATGCCGATATTGGTCTATTTAGGTTTGACTCATTTAACAGACTTGGATCAAAAGATGATTTATGCAGGTACCTTGATTGCCGCTTTGCCTATGCCTTCTATATTTGGAATTTTTGGGCAAGTCTATGGTTTAAATGAAAAAGCACTGACACCTTTGATGATAAGTACTTTATTGAGTTTTATTGTGGTGAGTGTTCTGATTGGTATTTGGTGGTAAAAAAATACTCACTTGCGAGAGTATTTTTTTAAGTGTTGCTTATTTTTTTGCTGGTGCTGCGGGAGCAGGTGTTTTGCCTTTTTCAGCAATCAGTTTGTTTACAACATCCAAAGACTCTTTTGCCTTAGGCACATTATTTTTAGCCAGTTCTGAGAAAATCTTTTGTGCTTCTGGCAGATTTTGATCAATGATATTGCCATTGGTCAGCATATTTCCGACAGCCATTAATGCTGGGATATATCCTTTTTTAGCTAAATCTTGGATTGATTTTAAACCTTGATTGACTGCTGCTGCATTCTTCTTCTTTAAACCATCGGTGATGTCATACAGCGCTTTCGCATGAATCGCAGGTGCAAAATCCTTTTTCACTAAAGGGTCAAGTTTTTGTAAGCCAAGCTTGTCAGATGCGGGTTTGCCTTCAGCAAATAATAAAACCGCAAGTTCCACTGTAGCATCATCAAATCCTTGAGCAGAGGACTTTTCTAAGTATTCCCGAACTCTCTTTTCGTCTTTGGCTAAGCCCAATTGACCTACCGCATAGCTTTGCGCCAAGACGTAACTTGCAACAGGATAGCCTTTTGCTGAAGCATCTTGATAATATTTCAAAGCTTTCTTATCGTCTTTGGTTGTGCCTTGTCCCGTTTGGGTTAAATAGCCTAAGTTATATAAGGCTTGAGCATTACCAGCTTTTGCAAGACGTTCAAGTTCTTGATAGGCCGCAGGATAATTTTTTGCTTGAATCAGCTCTTGCGCTTTGACAAATGCAGGGTCAACGTTGCCTTTAGCTGTATCTGCTGCAAATGCAGAAATACATGAAAAGCTGAGCAGTGTAGCGAATAGAATTTTTTTCATTTTGACGATATACCTTGTTTTAATTTCAACATAATTCCATTTATGGTGTGAGAACATTGTTGAGGACGTTTTTATCATAATTTGAAAATTATAAATGTAAACATGCCTATTGTATAAGTTAGTGTATTTAAATTTTAATTTATTTATAAATAAGAAAGAATTAAGGATATTTTAACAACATTAAAGCCTAGAGAAATTTTTTATTCTCTAGGCTGTGGGCTGTTATTTTACTGCTTTGAGGAGTAATTCAATTTCGCCTGCTTCACGTGCGCCTGAAATACGGGTGCCATCTTGTAAGAAGAATGTTGGTGTACCATCGACTTCGAGTGATTTTGCTAAAGCAATATTTTTCTCAATTGGGTTCGTACATGACTTGTTTGAAGTCGGTTGTTTCTTATCAATCAAATAGTCTTCCCACGCTTGGTACTGGTTTTTAGAGCACCAAATTTGCTGTGAAATACTTTCAGCATTTGGATGTAAACGGGTGATTGGGTATAAAAATAAGTAAACTGTTAGGTTGTCGATATTTTTTAATTCTTTTTCAAGATGTTGGCAATATGGACAGTCAGGATCACTAAATACGTAGATTACACGTTCACCTTTACCTTTGACATGCTTAATGGCTTGTTTCAAAGGTAATGATTTTACATCAATACTTTTTAGCGCTTGCATACGTTCTTCGGTCAGGTTTTTTTGTTCTTTAAGATCAATTAAATTGCCGACAAAGAAATATTTTGCTTCTTCATTGGTATAAACAATACGCCCACCCATATAGACTTCATAAACATCTTTAATTGGTGAGTTTTGTACCGATTTCACCTGAATCTCAGGATATTTGGTTTTTAAGTTTTGCTGCAAAGTTTGAATATCTGCATGTGCAGAAGAAAAGGTAAAAAGACCTAAAGTTAGAAGAGATAACCAGATTTTCATGTTAAAGCTCAAAATAATAATGTGGATATTGTGCACTCAATAATGATCAAAAATATATTGAGATCATGTAATTGCCAATGCGATATTTAGTTGGTACCACGCTAACTTCGTATTGTATTCTGGATACCATGGCGTGTTAACTCATTTCTGAGTTGTTGGATATATTGATTTAATTCTACTTGTGAGTCACTCCGTAAACGTAATTGCGTACTAAAATTAAAGATTCTGCTACGTTTGCCATTGCGCTGTAAAATTTGAAAGTGCCCAAGATAACCTCCATTCGCTGTAGTCATACGGGTACTAAATTCAACGCATGTGATCTGATCTAAAGGGTAAGAGGTCATCATCAAGTTACTGACGATCAGTTTATGATTACGTATATAAAATGGGGCAAAATTTAAATTAAACCGTTTAAATATCCACATCAGCATACTAAAAAATGCTACGAAAATGATCGGAATAAACAAGCCCCAATATTTGTCTGAGCGGTTAGTCGTCTCTACTTCGAGTAATTCTACATGTTTGGCTTCAACCATCTTTTGCTCTTCAATCCATTGTCGAATATCGTCAGTGCGTGGTTGAGTTCTCAGTAAATTCTGAATCGTTTGTGGGTCACGAATATGATAAATCGTGGCCTTAACCAGTTGGCTATTTCCCAACTGATCAAAATAGTAAAATGCATTGCCATTTTTCCATACAGTGCCATAGTTGTAATTTACATCTCCAAGTTTTTGCCATGTGGAATGAAGTGGTTCAGCTAATTTTAGAATATGGGTGGATTTGGAAGAGGCTGATCCTTTGTTGCTGCGATATTCACTGGCTTGTAGATAGAGTAGTTGTGAGCCATCAGAAAAAATCAGCGGTGCGATTTCTTTAAATGCTTTGCCTAAAAATGGACTATCACCTGCGCGACGCATTTTTTTCTTATTCAGATCAAAATAATAAATCCCCGTGTCGTTATAAAACAAAGCATGGTTAATGTGATCGCCATGTTCGCTTAAGAGATGATAAGGCGCGTATTGGGGATCAAAGGCAAACTCGTTGACATAGACCATACCATCCACAGGATTGAGCAAATAATATTGGTTATTTAAACCGTCTATTTCAATACTATAAAGTTTTCCATTGTCTTTTAAATCGAGCAGGGTGTTGTTGTAATAGACGTTTTTTCCATCCGCTCGATAGGCATAGTTTCGTTTACCTAAGACAAGTTTGAGTTGGTCTGGATTGGCTCCAGAAAGTAATTTCCCTTGAAAATAGGTGAATGTCCCATTACTTGCCGTATCATTTTCGGAATTAACACGATAAGGCCGGTTGCCTGGTTCAAGTTTAAAATAGGGGTAGAGATAACTTTGTGGTTTTGAACCTAGGGCAAAATTTTGTTGCATGATTTGCCACACTTCTCGAAGCGCCCCTAAATCCTTATTTCGTTCGGTGGAGGGGGAGCAATACCAAGTGTCTTTTCCAGCAGTAAAATAACCATCCCCAATAGTTTTCACCTGTTGAGGTTGCACACCTTTTAGGAGGATATTGCCACAATAAACATGCAGTTTATCTGCACCTAGTTGTCGGTATTGGTAATTATCATTGGGTAAATAAAAACTTTGAACATCTGCATCTGGGATCAAATAATCACCATTGCTGGGTACAGCGGCATAGATTTGGTTATTATATTTTTGAAATATTCCCAGTTTTTCTGTAGTCGCAGTAAAAGGAATCTCATCTGAATTTGAGTCAGAAAATCTAAATATAAAACTAAAGCTGAACAGAACCGCGCATATCACCAAGATAAGCGTGAAGGTTTTAAGGATAGAAAATACTTTTAGTGGATTCTGCATCATTTATTTTATTGTTAAATATTGATCGGGTTGAGCTATGGCAATTTAAGGTTGTTTTGTCATCATTTTGATTATGAATTGGTCATACTGATTGATGGCAACGACTTTAGCATTTAAGGCAAATAGGGTTGCATAGCCTCTGTTAAAATTTCAATTAACTCTTCATCCATATAGTGATAATCGTCTGGAATATCCAACACCATGACTTTTTTATGTTGTAACTGGTTGGGGAATTTCTCTTTGATATTTTGTTTATGTTTTTGCTCCATGACAAAAATCATATCTGCCCAGGCAATATCTTTGACAGAAATACGATGTTTGGCGTGTTTACTTGTTCCAGCGGAACGTGTGGAAATGCCATAGCCCACTGCAAAGACACGCTCGGCAGTGGGACTACGCCATTGGTTACGACTACAAATAAAAAGGGTGTTCAATCAGCAGTCTTCCAAAAATCATATTGTGCTTGTTTTCGTCTTTTAGCAGATGAAATACGTGGATATTCAATTCTTAATTGTTTCGAGCGAGATCTTTTTAACGATCTGTTCCAAAGCAGCTTCCAGTCTTTTTCTGGTTTCCAAAGGCTTGAAGTATGTCTGCAATCTCGACCACGGTGTAAATAATTTACCTTACGTCTCCAAGCGCGATTGCGGTTTATTTCATTTTCAAAATATTGTTGTGTAATGTCCATAGATAAAAACTCATGAGTTGATCGGGTTCAGCAGCCGCGATAACACATGATTGGGCTATTTTATAAGTATTTATCTGGGTAAACAAGCCGAATGATTTTGATAATGTTTATTTAGGGCCATTTTAAAGGCAATGAAAAGAGTATAATTCTGGCTAAATAGAATGTGTGAGTAGACGATGTTTATTAAAGGCATTAGACGTAATTATGACAAAGTCAGCCAAGATGACAGTATTGCTGATGAAGATAAGATAGATGCTTTGTTGATCAAACTGGGTGGTGAGTTTCTTGTCAGTAAGGATGACCGTGTTTATATTTTTGAAAAAGATGGTCAGACGGCCAAGTTTGATGCAAAACATGCACGGGCATTTCACTTTAAAGATTATTTGTGTAAAGACATGAATAAATTATTTCATGGGTTTTAATATCCATTGAAAATTAGTGAACTGTTCAATTGGGCTATAAAAATATTTTAAGCACTTGGATGAGCCCTCTACCGATGTATTAATGGTGATTAGGGCTTTCTAAAGTAATAACTTTTGATGTTGTCATTGTTTATTTTCTTAGTTCTGTTTTTTGATACGCTGCGTGCCGTAGAACTAGAGTCAATGCATTAATCCACTGCAAGGATACTTTCGGAGCTTGGCTAAAAACAGTATAAAACAATGGCTTGTATCTGGATGGTCTTTGTGTTTTTCTAGCAAAATTATTTGACTATATACTCGTGCTTCAAGTTATATAATATAAAAAAGAAGGCTGTTTTTCCTAAGATTAATCGAGACGTATCTATGATGAAAGTACTGTCAATCTTATTCATAAGTTTAGTTTGTTCAATGGGGATTTTAGCTCAACAGCCAAATCTTGTGCCTCAGCAGGTTAACTTAAAAAATGGGAAGCGCTTTTCTTTAAATCTTCCAGCAAATTACGAAATTATTCCAGCGGCTGAGGGCTTAAAGCGAGTTCGTTTTTTTAGCAAAGCTCCTGATGGCAGAATGTTTGTAACAGATATGCATGATTTGACTGATAATAAAAAAGGCATCGTTTATATTTTGGATGAATGGAACCCTGAAACGGGAAAATTCGGCAAAATTATTCCTTATATGACGGGGCTGAAGAACCCTAATTCAGTTCAATTTTATACAGATTCTTCCGGACAAGATTGGTTGTATTTAGCGGAAACTAATCAACTGACCCGACGAAAATTTACCAAAGGTGAAATTAAACCAACCGATAAAGCCGAAGTTTTAGTGACTTTTCCTGACTATGGTTTAAGTTATAAATATGGTGGTTGGCATCTAACGCGAACAATTGCTGTGGGTGGGAACGGAAAAATTTATGTTTCAGTCGGCTCAAGTTGCAATGCTTGTACTGAGAAAGAAAAAGTTCGGGCAACAGTATTAGAAATGAATCCCGATGGTTCGCAACAAAAGATTTTTGCTACAGGTTTACGCAATGCAGTCGGTTTGAAATGGGTTGGTAATTTTTTATTTGCCACCAATCAGGGTGTGGACCATTTGGGTAAAAATAAGCCTGATGAAACTTTTTATGCACTCAAACGTGATGCAGATTATGGTTGGGCTTCATGTTATTCGTCGAATGGTAAAATTTTGGCAGATCCAAAATTTAAACGTCCGTTAGGTTGCAAAAATGTATTGCCTCCTTATGCCTATTTCCCTGCGCATTCATCTGCACTTGGCTTTGATTATTTTGATCATCCCGATACAGATGACACCATCAAAAATTCTTTTTTAGTTGCTTTACATGGTTCTACCGATGCCACGATTGGTCATGGCTATAAAATTGTGATTATGCGTAAAGGGCAAAAACTACAGACGTTTATGGATGGTTTTTTAGTGGGCAAAAATGTCTATGGTCGCCCTTGTGATATTTATCGGGTAGATGAAAATTCATTTTATTTTTCCGATGATAAGAGTGGTGTGATTTATTATGTGAGGCAGAAAGAATCTTCCTAAACTTTGAACTTTTCTAAAATTTTAGGAGTTAGTAAAAAGAGCATGGCTGAGAATACAAAATTCAGGTGAAAGTAAAAATATAAATTGTCGATAAATCTTTGGAAGCAGTACTAGATTAGTAAAGTATTTATCTATGGAAGTGAATCTAAGTAGTTATTATTATTGAAATTATTGTGATTGAATTAATCGTTTAATTCTCTAAATAAACCTACAAGGTTGTAGGTTTATTATTGTAGAAAATTTTGAGAAATTACTGCGGTCTCGCAACATCACCACTTAAGCTTTCAGGCAATGCTAAAACAGTCACGTCTAACTCTTCTAAAGCGTCAGGACGGGCAACCACAAGCGCAATATAACCATTTTCAAATGCTGCACTGTTTACCACTTGAACACCTTTATTCAATTGTTCAGCTTGAGCAGGGGCAGGACCTGTACCTTGAATGACATGTAACCATGCTTTTGGTTTTGCCTTAAACCAGAGGCGTGCAATCACTTCCTGACCAAGGTAACAGCCTTTGTCATAATTGATTCCTTCACGTTGGTGTAAGCGTAATTCTTGTGGTTGAAATACATGTTCAATTGCTTGATTTATATATGCTTGACCAGTTTGAATTGCAGAAATTTCCCATGCTGAAATATCGGTTTCTGTAGCAGAAAAATCAGTCGTTGAACCATTCAATGTTGGAAAAACTTGTCCAGTTTCTTCAAGCTTCATTTTAGAAAAAGCGCCGTATTTTTTAATATGTTTGGCAAATTCTTCGGCTTGATCTTGAGTCGTAACAATCTCTAAATGTTCAGGATTAATTTTTTTAAGCCATAAGCCAAAATGGATACGACCTTTAAGATCACAAATCGCAGTGTATTGGGTGATATTTTCAGCCAAAGCTTCAACGTTTACAGTCACTTGACCTTGTAGAAATTTGATTGCATCAACACCAATCAAGGTAAATGAGGAGAAAGCTAGATCGCTCATGAATTGCTCGCTTATCTTAAATCTAATACTAAAGAATTAATCTTATTTTCCGCTATTTTTCAAAAAAAAGCAGATTTAGTGCAAATATTTTAATGAAGTTGTTACTAAATATTTCAAAAACCCCTATTTTCATATCTAAGCTTATGAAATATAAACGATTTGGGAAATGGGTTTTCGACAGTGTACTATGCCAATCATTAGACACGCAGTACAAAATGATGCAAGAGGCACAAAACTAATGAATAACAACTATCGTAAACCACTGCAAGGTACCCAGCTCGAATACTTCGATGTGCGTCAAGCCGTAGAAGATATCCAGCAAGGCGCATATGCAAAACTTCCATACACTTCAAAAGTATTGGCCGAACAGCTGGTACGCCGTTGTGATCCAGCTATTCTCGAACAGTCTTTAAAAGAACTGATTAATCGTAAACAAGACCATGATTTCCCTTGGTATCCAGCACGTGTGGTATGTCACGACATCCTTGGACAGACGGCATTAGTCGACCTTGCAGGTTTACGTGATGCGATTGCAGATCAAGGCGGTGACCCTGCTAAAGTTAATCCTGTTGTACCAACACAGTTGATCGTTGACCACTCATTGGCGGTGGAATACGGTGGCTTTGATCCAGATGCATTTGAAAAAAACCGTGCTGTAGAAGACCGTCGTAATGAAGACCGTTTTCACTTTATTGAATGGACCAAAACAGCGTTTGAAAATGTCGATGTGATCCCAGCAGGGAATGGCATCATGCACCAAATCAACTTGGAGAAAATGTCTCCAGTGATTCAAAACCGTGAAGGTATCGCATTTCCAGATACTTGTGTCGGTACCGATTCACATACGCCACATACAGATGCGTTGGGTGTAATTTCTATCGGTGTTGGTGGTTTGGAAGCTGAAAATGTCATGCTGGGTCGTGCATCCTGGATGCGTCTTCCAGACATAATCGGTGTGGAATTGGTGGGACAGCGTAAAGCTGGTATCACGGCAACAGATATCGTTTTAGCACTTACAGAATTCTTGCGTAAAGAACGTGTAGTGGGTGCATATTTAGAATTCTTTGGTGAAGGTGCGGACAGTATGTCTGTAGGAGATCGTGCAACGATTTCCAATATGACTCCAGAATATGGCGCAACTGCGGCAATGTTCTATATCGACCAGAACACCATTGATTATTTAACCTTGACTGGTCGTGAATCTGACCAAATCAAATTGGTAGAAAGTTATGCCAAAGAAATTGGTCTTTGGGCATCAGATATGCAACAAGCAGAATACCCTCGGGTACTTCGTTTCGATCTTTCAACCGTAACACGTAATATTGCAGGTCCATCAAACCCACATGCACGTGTATCAACAGCAGATTTAAAAGAGAAAGGCATTGCAGGCATAGTTGAAAACCGTACTGATGGTTTAATGCCTGATGGTGCAATCATTATTGCCGCGATTACCTCTTGTACCAATACCTCAAACCCTCGTAATACCGTTGCTGCGGGTTTGTTGGCACGTAAAGCAAATGAATTGGGCTTAGTACGTAAACCTTGGGTGAAATCATCATTTGCACCAGGTTCTAAAGCTGCTGCACTTTATCTTGAAGAAGCTGGCGTACTGGAAGATTTAGAAAAGCTTGGTTTTGGTATCGTGGCTTATGCATGTACGACGTGTAACGGTATGTCTGGTGCTTTAGATCCAAAAATTCAGCAAGAAATTATTGACCGTGATTTGTATGCGACTGCGGTACTTTCAGGTAATCGTAACTTTGATGGTCGTATCCATCCTTATGCAAAACAAGCATTCTTGGCTTCACCGCCTTTGGTAGTGGCTTATGCAATTGCGGGCACAATTCGTTTTGATATTGAAACGGATTCATTGGGCAATGACAAAGACGGTAATCCAATTTACCTAAAAGACGTTTGGCCATCGGATGCTGAAATTGATGCGCTGGTTAAAGAATCTGTAAAACCTGAACAGTTCCGTAAAGTATATATCCCGATGTTTGATTTGGGTGTGACGGAAAAATCAGAAAGCCCATTATACGATTGGCGCCCGCAAAGTACTTATATCCGCCGTCCGCCGTATTGGGAAGGGGCTTTGGCTGCACCACGTACATTGTCAAATATGCGTCCACTAGCGATCTTGCCTGACAACATTACCACGGATCATTTATCACCATCGAATGCAATTATGATGGATTCGGCAGCAGGTGAATATCTGCATAAAATGGGTGTCCCTGAAGAAGACTTTAACTCGTATGCAACGCATCGTGGTGACCATTTGACCGCGCAACGTGCAACTTTTGCCAACCCAAAACTGTTTAATGAAATGGTGGTTCGTTCTGACGGTACCATCAAGCAAGGTTCTAAAGCGCGTGTTGAGCCAGAAGGCGAAGTGATGCGTATGTGGGAAGCGATTGAGATTTATATGAATCGTAAGCAGCCACTGATCATCATCGCTGGGAAGGATTATGGTCAAGGCTCTAGTCGTGACTGGGCTGCGAAAGGTGTTCGTCTTGCTGGGGTTGAAGCGATTGTGGCAGAAGGCTTTGAACGTATCCACCGTACTAACCTTGTTGGTATGGGCGTGTTACCACTTGAGTTTAAAGCGGGTACTGACCGTAAAACCTTAAAGCTTGATGGTACTGAGCTGTATAGTGTGATTGGTAATATTGCACCACGTACAGACTTAACCTTGGTGATTGAACGTGCCACGGTTGATGGTAAGAATGAAGTGATTGAAGTTCCTGTAACTTGTCGTTTGGATACTGAAGAAGAAGTGCATGTGTATGAAGCGGGTGGGGTATTACAACGCTTTGCACAGGATTTCTTGGAAGGGCAAGTGGCTTGATTGAGTTCTATTCTTTAAATCCTCCCCAACCCTCCTTTGAAAAGGAGGGAGTTCTGCTCTTTTAAAAAGAAGATTAATTGAGGATTAAAAGTAATTGATAGTGTTGTAAAAAAGCCCTACTGTTAAGTGGGGTTTTTATTTGGGGAATAAAATGTCTTTATTACGAAAAACTCAAAGTGATACGGTAAATTCTGATGAATCAATCACAGCTGAGCGCCTTTTAAATGTATTGTCACAGATGCCTGATGATTTTTATGAGGAAGAAAGAACAGATGAGCCATCTCAAGAAAGAGAAGAGCTTTAAATGGTTTACGATACTTAATGATTAAGCAGTAGCTCTCAAAAACAATAAATTTCTCTCTTGAAATCATTTCTTGCAAAAATGACACCATCATTTTTGGAAATAGACAGTAGACATACATCAAAATATGGTTATACTTTATTCACCATTTCTAAAACCTATGGAGAACAAAAATGGTTACTGCTGGCGAAAAACCCGGAACAGGCTTCTATTTTTGTGTCCAATGCGGACATCGCACTTACTTAGAAATTGGTACAGATCGTTTACCCCAGTGTACCAAATGCCTTGGCAATCAATTTAAAAAATAAGATTGCTAAGCCGCACAGATAAAACAGATATTCCCTGTTTTAAGCAAAAGCCCTATCCAGTGATAGGGCTTTTTGTTAATTTAATAATAGTTGAAAAGATAACGAGAAAAAGGCAGATAAATCATTATGGAAACAATCCTGAGTTTATGTATTGGCATTGGTTTAAGTGCCGCCTGCGGTTTTCGTGTATTTGTACCGTTATTGGTGATGAGTGTTGCATCACTGATGGGCTGGTTTGAGCCAATGAGAGGTTTTGAGTGGTTAGCGATACCATCGGTATGTATTGGCTTAGCTGTCGCAACCATTTGTGAAATTGGTGCGTACTATATTCCTTGGGTCGACAATGCTTTAGATACTATTGCCACGCCAGCAGCCATGGTAGCTGGAACATTGACCACCATGGCGGTCAGTACAGGTGAAATGTCACAGTTTGCAAGCTGGGCGGCTGCGATTATCGTTGGTGGTGGTACAGCAACAGCTGTACAAATGGGAACGGTTGCGGTTCGTGGTGTATCTACTGCAACGACAGGTGGAATAGCCAATCCTTTGGTGTCTACAGGTGAGTGGATTGGGGCAATCGTTGTATCGGTATTATCACTTATCGTTCCTGTATTGGTGGTGATTGTTGGCATTATTTTGATGGTGCTAGCGGTTCGCTGGTTAAGAAAGAAAAAACAAGAAAGCGTTGTTCATCCATTGTAGTTAGTGTGTTTTAGCATTTGTGAAACAAGTGTTTATCAAGATTCAAAGAGGATAATGACTCAATTCAATTGGGTTGAGTCATTAAATTGGATTAAGTGTTTTCTGTTTTTTGACATAGAAAGTTGATTCACTTTAAATCGAATACAAAGACAAATTTCCCCCAACAATAAATCAATAAAAGAGAGATTGATTTTTGCACCATAAAGGCATACTTTTATTATGGGATTAATAAAAACATCATCTTTATGGATTTAATCTCAAGGTCTTTTTAAGAGTATTGGGGGAAACTTTTATGATGGACAAGTTCATTATCGATATAAATGCGCAAGCCAATGGTGTATATGAGGTACACAATGCAAGCAAAGCTTGTGAGCATTTACCTAAGGCGGAAAATCAAAATCTACTGGGATTTTTTGCAACTAGTGAGTTGGCAATTAAACGAGCAAAGATGAATTGGCCTCGTGAAAAAATTAAGGGATGTGTTTGCTGTTGTTAAGAAGCTCATAGCCTTTAACCATCACCAATTTTACCTGCAGTTTCATCTTTATGTGGTGGAACTGCATATATTAAAAGGGATAGAGCGTATACCTATTCAATTGAAATGTATATTTTAAACGTCAATTGTTTGAAGTCACGATGAAAGCTTATGCTGACTCATCGTTTTAAAAATAACTGGGGGATTAAAAGTATGCTGATACTTTTTACTGTTTGATATAAAAATAGAAAAATTAATAAAAACTTCATCAATAAATAATCTGATTTTTGTGATGTGTATTTGATAAAAAGTAATAAATTTTAATGATTTAACATAAATATTTGTTTTAAAACAAAAATATAAATGCTATTAATAGCTCATAATATAAACATCACATGGATAGGTGAGAACAATGAGAACGTTCGAGGTCGAGATCAATTTGCCTGCGCAAGATATCGTGTCATTTGAGGCAGAGGACATTGAGCAAATTCGTGCAAAATTTTATGCGATCAATTGGCGTCGTTTATTTCTGACACAGGGACAAGTTGAAAATTCTGATATTTCCTTTGCTGTACAGGACACGGAGACAGAACTTTATTTACATATTCAGTTAAATACACACTCGAGTAAAGCAGACCCTGTTTTTCAGATCGATAGCAATATCCAACTGGTTGTTGAAAGTAAAGAATTTCTGGGGCTTTTAACGCGTAAAAAGAAATATGATGTGGTGTATAAAAACTTAAACCAATCGCAAGTTTCAGAACAGCTCAGCTTATTCCTAAATGGTCAAATCGAAGAGATGACAGAACAATATCGACAATTAATGCATAAAAAAATGCTGCAAGAGCATCGTTTGGCATAACGACTAGAGGTCGACATCTTCTATAAAAAAATAAGGAAGCGTGAGCTTCCTTATTGATCTGTAAAAAAGTAATAAACGGGCTTGATTATTTGACCAATGGATAAAATACACTTAGTACATATAAAAGTTAAATATAGTGAGCGATTATACAATTTACACTTTAAAATCAATGACTAATTTATAAAAATTTGGTTTAAATTGCTATTAATTTCAATGAGTATTGTTACACTACAAATAGATTTTAAAGGTATGCGTTATAAAATAATGAACAATTTTGAAATTCAAATTCAGTATCCTAATCACACAGATGAGCGTGAGATGGAGCATGAGAGCGATTTAGATATTGCTGAGATATTGGCGAAATTTGAAAGTATCAGTTGGCGCCATCAACGTGTTTTACAATTACAACTGGATGGTCGAAATACTATTTTTACAGTGTTGAACCCAGCGTCAGAAGCATTTTTAAAAATTACATTAAATGCTTATGCGAAAAGTGAAGATTTTGAATTTAAGATAGAAAGCAATATCAAATTGATTTTCCCACAACGCGAATTATTTGGCTTGATGACGCGGAAAAATAAAGAAGTATTTGCAATCAAACACAGTACGCTTGAACAGGTAAAAGCCAGTTTAACCGCATTTTTAAATCAGGATACCAAAGGCTTAGAAGATATCTTGCGTGACAGTAAAGCAACTTCACTAAAAGATGCGTCTTAACTCAGCAGATTAAAGCGTGTGCCAATTGAAATAGAGTGACTAAAATGCAAATTTATAAATTAAATTTGCATTTTTTTTAGAATTCATGCAATAAAAAATCATTAAATATGCTTTCTTGGAAAATTTTCTTTATTAAGTGACTTTCGAAGGAAAATTTTCCTAAAAAATAAAAAAATTAATCTATCTTAGGAAAATAATCCCGAGCCGATTTCGTTAATATTTATCTCAAGGATGTAAGGGATCGAAAAGAGTAGATTGCTACCAGTTACGTACAACGTGAGTGTAGTACTTACCCACAAGGTCTCGATTCGGCTTAGGACGCTATAAATCAAAAGTTTATAGGCAATAGGATTAAAACTTACAAAGTTTTAATAGTTGAAGTAAACCAGAGTTGTTTTCCCGCTCATCCTGAAAAATTCGATAAAAATTATACTGTACAATTCCTTTTATTTGATCTAATTAACCTAGCTACAAAGTAATTAAGAAATTATCTATAAGAAGCTAAAAATCATCATACTCAAAACTTTACTTTATTGAATATTTTAACTATAAGTGACTAATGAAGTCTGAATTTTATTATTAAAATTAATTAAAACATAGCTTTAGTTCGGTTTCGTGGTGTTGTTGTTTTTGGTTTTTTATATTCAAGCTGTTTTAAAAGCTTACTGCTATTGGTCAAGGAATGATGTCTAAATGATTAAACAATTGGAGACCTATCTGTTGATGAGTTCGATGGTTGTACGTCGTATTAGTTTGCTTTTTATCATCATCATTTTAGGTGCAATTGATCTGGCGACTGGCTATGAATACTCATTTGCAGTGTTTTATCTGATTCCTGTTTCTATTGCTGCTTGGTATGACAACAAGCATATCGCGATGATTACGGTTATTTTATCGGGGATTACTTGGTTATATGCTGACTATAGTGCAGGGCACCAGTATACAAATTCGATTATCCCTTTCTGGAATGCTTGTGTAAGGCTTGGCTTCTTTAGTGTTGTGGCTTTTTTATTGTTGAGAATAAAAAATAATTTGAATGAAATGACCTTAATGGCAATGAAAGATTCTCTGACATCGCTGAATAATACTCGTGCCTTTAATTTAGAGTATCAGGCACTAAAAAAGCGATATTGCAAAAAAGAACATACCTTAGCTGTCGCTATTATAGATTTAGATGGCTTTAAAGCGGTAAATGATACCTATGGACATAGCAAAGGTGATGATGTTTTAGTCGAGTTCGCTCATGTATTGCAAGCTGCGACACGCCATTCTGATGTGGTTGCTCGTATGGGCGGTGATGAATTTGTAGTGATCTTACAAGATACTGATTTAAAAGGAATCGAGGACTACGCAAAACGACTTAGAAATAGTTTTTTATTTAGTGGCTTAAAACAAAAATTCGGTATTGATTTTAGTATGGGGATTGGTATTTACAATGAATTACCTGACAATATCGATGATGCCACGCATCAGGCAGATCTATTGATGTATCAGTCTAAAGCACAAGGTAAGTCACAAACAACAATTCAGGCAATCTTATAAACAGTAGCCTTACAATCAGTAATAAGGCTAAAGATTTTATTCGTTTATGCTATCAAGTGGATTCGGTTTTATATTCTCATTACTTAAATAACGGCTTTAAATAGCGACTTTTGAGTATCCGAATACGCTTCCAGTAAGCGGATACATACCAATAGCCTATAAATATTTTACTTCTAATGTGGTGATCAAGGTTTCTAAGAGCAATAACACATCAGTTTTCTTGCGTGCATCAATAAAAAATACAGGTAAATTTAGATTGCGTTCCATCAACCATTGACGGTATTGGTGCGTTGGCTTATTCATATCATCATCGATATGGGTGACTCCAATCACAATGTTTTCACCATATTGTTTAAAAATATTAAGGTAATATTCTAGTTCATCTAAGGGCGTTGCTAAGCTATGGTCTATCAGCAAAATCGTACCAATCGCACCTTTGCATATCACGCCCCACATAAAGTCAAAGCGACCTTGTCCAGGTGTACCATACAGTCCAACTTTACTGCCATCATCAAGGGTTACTTCGCCATAATCGATTCCCACCGTTGTGTTTAGTTTTTTATGGCTATGATCATCGGTGTTAAATGCTTCTGTTGCTAATACAGGTACTTCTGATAATGATTTAATCGCTTCAGTTTTACCTGCCCCCATTGAACCTGCAAAAACAATTTTATACTTCTGAATAATCATCGTGTATTTATCCCTTAAAATTTAAATCGACTTTTTAATTTGTTAAAAAAGCTTTTTAAAATTCCTTTTTCTTCCGTTTGCTCAGTATCACTTGATGTTTTATCAAATAGGCTTTCTTTTGCTGAAATCAGTTCAGCGTTATGGATGGCTAAATTCGCAGCAACAAAGTGCTGCACGGTTGTGACTGGGATATTGAGTTTGTCTGAGACGTGTTGAATCTCAGCCCCAGAAATAAAACATGCACTTAGTTGTAACAGTAATTTCTTATCCAGCTCATTGGGTTGAACCCAAAATTTGAGGCGATAATATTTATCAGCTGCAGGTACGGTAATTAAATTGGGATTTTTCCAAATCAGGTTAAATAACCAATTTTCTAAATTGAATTGTCGTTTACGAGAGACTTTTATAAAGTCCGCAGTGACTGCCGCGGTGTAGTGTATCGAGCGATCTGTTTGGTATTCTTCACGGGTAGCTTCTAGCCATGCCAGATGCGCATGATGGTCGATAATCGCAATCGTACCGAGATGATCATTTAATATAACTTTGCGGCTGTCGTGATGGAAAAGCGCTGCAAAAAAATCAATTTCTTTGATTTCAAGTTGATCATCAGCTTCATCATCTGGAATTTGGCTAAGTTCAGATTGTTCTGTTTCAGTCTTATGCAGTAATTTGATATTGACCCAGTTTTTCAGTGTAAATTCGTCATAAATCGGGATGCAGAGTAAATTATCTTCAGCACTTTCTTTATGTTCACTATGTTTTGAAATTTTTAAATAAGGAATATTTTTATTTTGGATAATATTCTGGATATTATTATTTTCAAAAAACTGCTCATTGATCAAAATACAATTTATATTTTGATCTGAAACACTTGTCCAATTTATACCAATGTTGGTTGGTAAAATTTTTCTAAGTCTTATTTTAAGATCGTCAGAGGTGGTTAAACCTAAGCCTGAAATTGCGATATTGATACATTGATTGTTCATAATATCACTTATCTAATATTAAAAAATTAAAGTGTAAACTGTTTTTTAACGGTCGTAGTTAGTTTAAGTTAACGCTAGATTTGTTCTTTTTCCAGTAAAATCATTTTTTTAATGTTTAATT
>NZ_WJYH01000059.1:0-23673 GCF_009668065.1 Acinetobacter sp. RIT698 | reverse complement strand
ATCAGAGTTGTTGGTTTTTATAAAAAATAATTATAATTTTTTAAGAGTTTTTTTTGTCTTTAGTATAATGAGTTGGGTTTTATTATTTGGTTCGATTTTTAATTTCATTTTAAATAATTGAATTTAAACGTAAGGTGTAATAGATTTAAAAAGTGATAGTCAATTGGTTAAGTAAATTTACCCAAAGGAGTATGTTAATCTATACCTAGTATATATTTATTAATGTTTTTGTTATGTTGTGAAAAATTGTTATGGTTGTATTTGAAATAATTTAGCTGTATTAGTAAGGCTGAAATAACTGAAAAATCTAATAATCAAAGTCGAGATGCAGAATGATTTTAAAGAAAATTATTCGATTTTTGGTAATCACATTGTTATCGAGTTTAGCCGCTTATAATTCGTCATCTGAGACGATGAGTAAACATGAACAAGAAATGAATGAATCTGATTATGTTATTAGCGTTGTGGCTGGCGACCCTAGTGAAAATTTAATTAATAGTAATGCTAAGTTTTTTTCACAATATAGTTCAGGTGCAAGTGTTGGATTTATACGACCAAACTTAAATGTAAATGAAGAAAGTAAACTAAAATTAAATTTAAAAGATGGATATGACCACACAGTTTTAGTTTTTAATAATTTAGAAAATTTGGTTTTTGTCTCAGATGCTAACTATCCAAAACAAGGCGTTACAGATATAGGTTTTGATATTAGTAATATAAAATCTAAAATAATTAATGAAAAAAGTAATTTTTTTTCTTATGAGAAAATTGTAAAGCAATTAAATAAAAATGGTTGGAAAGTCTTTTATTTCGAGTCTGAACCGAGAGTGTTTGGAAAACAATCATTTGAAGCCAATAATAAAATACCTAACTATCAGGGGAGTTTGGATGGGTTTTATTTGGATAGTGAGGAAAAATGGGAGAAGTATTCGAGTGCTTTAAAACGCCAGCCTCTTAGATTTTATAAAAATAATGTCATATTAACGATAAATTTTCGCAAATCTATTGATGAAGTAAAAATTCATTTGGATTTTATTACTTTTTTTTCTCACTATTTTTATCAATATGATGAGAAAATTAGAGATAAAGATTGGAAAGTGTTATTGAGTAAAGATTTAAATAAGTGGGAAAGTGAGAGACAAAGGACAGAAGTTAAAATGGAAAAACTAGGTTATGATATTAAAAAAGAATATCACAACCCAAATGTTTGGGATTTTTTAAAATAGAAAGACATAGATATAAATCATCGTTTTAATAATCTACATCTATGTAAGCAAACTTAAAAAACTATTAGCTTTGACATCGCTCTAACGATATTAAATCAATAAACCCGCCGAAGCGGGTTTATTGATTTACATATTTGGATAGTTTGGACCACCGCCACCCTCAGGTGTTACCCAAGTGATGTTCTGAGATGGATCTTTGATATCACAAGTCTTACAGTGAACACAGTTTGCAGCATTAATCTGGAAGCGCTTAGAACCATCATCATTTTCCATAATCTCGTAAACACCAGCAGGGCAGTAGCGTTGAGCTGGCTCATCCCATTTTGGTAAATTGACATTGACTGGAATCGAAGCATCCGTCAGCTTTAAGTGAGCAGGCTGATTCTCTTCATGTACGGTATTGGATACAAATACAGAAGATAAACGGTCAAAGGTTAATTTACCGTCTGGCTTTGGATAAGTGGGTTTAAATGTCGCAGCATCTACAGTTTTTAATGCACTAAAGTCCGGTGCAAGGTCATGTAGGGTAAATGGCACTTTAAAGATATTTTGATCGATAAAGTTAAATGCACCACCCATCCATAAACCGAATTTATGCATTGCTGGGCCAAAGTTACGTGAACGATGTAACTCTTCTTTTAACCAACTGTTGTTGAATTTGTCAGTATAGGCAGTCAATTCTTTAGCAAAGAAATCTTCGCCTTCAGCGACACGCGCAACCGCTAAATCACCACCTTTCTCATGACCGGCTTGGATTGCTTCAAATACAGCTTCACCACACAACATACCCGATTTCATCGCAGTATGAGAGCCTTTGATTTTAGCAAAGTTTAAGAAACCAGCATCATCACCAATTAAGCAACCGCCAGGGAAGGTCAGTTTAGGTAGAGAGTTTAGACCGCCTTTAACAACTGCACGTGCACCATAAGAAATACGTTTACCACCTTCAAGATATTGCTTGATTAGAGGATGTGTTTTCCAACGTTGCATTTCAGCAAAAGGATACATGTGTGGATTTTCATAAGATAAATCGACAATCATACCCAAGGTCACTTGGTTATTTTCAGCGTGATATAACCACCAGCCACCTGAAGAACCTGTTTCTGCCAAAGGCCAGCCTGAACCATGCATCACTAAACCTGGTTTATGTTTTGCAGGGTCGATTTCCCAAAGCTCTTTTATCCCGATACCGTAATGTTGCGGATCAGCATCTTGATCTAAGCTGTATTTTGCAATCAGACGTTTACCGAGATGTCCACGGCAACCTTCTGCAAAAATTGTGTATTTTGCATGAAGTTCATAGCCAGGAGTAAAGTTATGAGTAGGTTCACCATCTTTACCAATACCCATATCACCAGTTTGGATACCTTTTACAGAACCATCTTCATGATAAAGGATTTCTGAAGCAGCAAAGCCAGGGAAGATAGAAACTTCTAATTCTTCCGCTTTTTGACCTAACCAACGCACTACATTACCCAATGAAATAACATAGTTACCATCATTGTGCATGGTTTTAGGAACCATCCAATGCGGTGCTTCTTGTGACTTTTCAGCAGACATGAGGAAATAAGTTTTGTCCTCAGTCACAGGTACATTTAAAGGTGCACCTTGTTCTTTCCAGTCAGGGAAAAGTTCATTGATTGCACGAGGTTCAAGTACAGCACCAGAAAGGATATGCGCACCAACTTCAGAGCCTTTTTCAACCACACAGACGGAAAGGTCTGGAAGATTGTTTTCAAGAGCTAATTGACGAATTTTAATCGCAGCAGAAAGACCCGCAGGGCCTGCGCCTACGATCACTACGTCAAACTCC
Organism: Acinetobacter sp. RIT698; assembly: GCF_009668065.1. NCBI lineage: Bacteria > Pseudomonadati > Pseudomonadota > Gammaproteobacteria > Moraxellales > Moraxellaceae > Acinetobacter > Acinetobacter sp. RIT698. The sequence goes on along the minus strand of NZ_WJYH01000059.1, from coordinate 20,634 downwards.
ATCGATTCGCGTTCGATGTGTTCCATGTAGGACTCCTCATATTTCTAAGGGTGGCAACCGTGAGCATTTATTGGGAATTAATAAATCGGTGCTGCCATGAGTGTTCTAAAAATTCCGTGATACGAATTAATGCTCGTACCAATAATATATTTTGCGCTAGTATAGTTAGAAACCTTAATCTAGCCAATTGGCTGAGTCGTATTATTTTTAAGTCAGCAAGGCATAAACCATGGTAAATCAAAATAATTCAACATCAGCGGCTCAAAATCAGCCAGATTCTGATAATAAAAACTTAATGAGCATTGCACAATACTTAAAAGATGTACAGGCGGGTCACAAAAGGTCAATACCCCCTTTAGAGCAGTGGCAGCCAAAGCATTGTGGTAAAATGGATTTGACGGTAAAAGCCAATGGAGAATGGTGGCACGAAGGTCAATTGATCAAACGCCAAGCGCTTTTAGACCTGTTTACAAAAGTACTTTGGAAAGAAGACGGAAAGTTCTATTTAAAAACCCCAGTTGAACAGATTGAAATTCAAGTTGAGGATGAACCTTTATTGGTCAATCAAGTTGATCAAGTGAATCTCGATGGACAGGTCTATCTACAAGTTACCACCACCAATCAAGACATTACACTGATTGATCCAGAACACCCTATTTTTATGCGTGAATATCAAGGTGAGTTAAGACCTTATGTACATGTTCGTTTCGGGATAAATGCCTTGATTCAACGTTCTGCTTTTTTCCATCTGATTGAATATGGGAAATTGCTTGAAAATGAGCAAGGAGATACCATTTTATCTTTAGAAAGTGGTGATTTTCACTTGCAATTAGGGACTTGAGGTTTAATCTTGTTAATTATTTTTACCGTATGCCAATAGTGGATCAAATGAGCGCGATTCTTCCTCTCTCTCCTCTAGAAAATCCAATGCCAAAAGCCTTGGCAGATGCCCCGATTGGTATTTTTGATTCAGGTATCGGTGGGCTTTCTATTGCACAGGAAATTGCCAATTATTTGCCAAATGAACGTATTGTTTATTATGCCGATACTGCACATGTCCCTTATGGCCCACGGACGGATCAAAATATTCGTGAATTAACTGCACAAGCAATTGAATGGTTATATCGTCAAGGTTGTAAAATCGCAGTTGTAGCATGTAATACCGCTTCAGCATTTAGTCTGGATTATTTACGTGATCATTATGGTGAAAACTTTCCTATTGTTGGACTGGTGCCTGCTTTAAAACCAGCAGTGCTACAAACCCAGTCTAAAGTAGTTTCAGTTTTGGCTACACCTGCCACTTTTCGTGGAAAATTGATCAAAGATGTGATGCAGCGTTTTGCAGAACCTGCCAATGTTGAAGTACTGACGATTACCAATCTTGAACTGGTTCCCTTGATTGAATCTGGACGTTATAACAGTTTGGAATGTAAACACAGCCTGCAAAAGGTTTTAGATCCAGTTATTGCAAAAGGTTCAGATTATTTGGTGTTGGGTTGCACTCATTACCCTTATTTAAAACAGAGTATTCAAGAATTATACGGTCCTCAGCTTAACTTAATTGATTCTGGATTGGCCGTTGCACGACAAACGGCGCGTATATTGTTAAAAAATGAGTTAATATCAAGCAGCTTGCAAGAAAAAGGGGTGCGTTTACAATGTTTTGTGAGTGGGGGAAATGCAAAACAATTAGAAAATGTCATCAAACATCTAATACAACCAAAAATTACATGGTCTGTAGAAAATATTGTTGAAAAACTCGGCTAATTCTTTCAATATTGAACAGATTTAATATATTTTCATAAGTGTAGGGCATATCAAACTTAAAGCTCATGGATGGATTTAAGTAGGGTGTGACAAGAATGGGTTAACCTATGCTCGATAAACGGTATCAAGTTTTTATTACAACATCTGGCAAAGAAATGCAGCCAGAACGGATGGTCGTGTCACAAACCCTTATAGGGATGGGGTTTTTTTCTTGGGGATTAGAACAACGGACACCATTAAGTACCGCATTTGCACGTCGTCAGATAGATGACTGTGATTACGTTTTATTGTTGTTGGGGAGTCAATATGGTGAGCAATCTGTTTCAGGGGTGAGTTATCTACATCTTGAATATATTTATGCGGTGACCAAACAGAAACCAATTATTGTATTTATGCATGAGAGTCCTGAATTTCGCGAACCGCATTTAAAAGAAGAAAGTACGCTGCTAAAAGAAAAGTTTAATGAATTTAGACATCAACTACAAAAAGAAGTTGAGCAAGTCGTTACTTATCGAACTTTACGAGATTTAGAACTTGCGGTACGTTCATATATGCCACAAATGCTAGAGCGCTATCCTGTTGTAGGGTGGGTAAGACCTCAGAATATTCAAGTCTTACAAGATGAGATTGATCGTTTAAAAGCAAAGTTGGCACATGTTTCCGTAGAGCAAGGGAAAAAAGAAGCAGATCCATTTTTAACTTTACCCAAAGTTTCATTGCATGAAGTGTTTAATTTTGATTATCGAATGCATGCCTATCAAGATGGTAATTTTAAAGAATTATCGCCAGTGCGTGAGATGACTTGGGCAGAGCTGTTAAAAATTTTATCGGTTGAATTTAGACAACCGACTTCTGAGGATTTTTTCTCTAAAGTCTTAAACGAATATTTGAATAATACGGGTTTAACCGACGCACAAGTGGTGATGCCACGTGCCCATGCTGTGTCTAGAGCGCAGATTAATGTGCGTTCCTTGCATACGATTAAGCAGCAAGTCCGTCAAAATGAATGGATCATCCCTGTGGGGCGTGATGATCGTCAGCGTATGCTATGGCAGATGACGGATAAATGCGTGAAACTGCTTGAAAGTTCACAACGTATTAGCAGTCGCTCTTCAATTTTTTAAGTTAAATAAATTGAGTGAGTTAAGATAAAAAATTTTGTTTAGATAAAGACTCTGTTAAGCTGATCATTCGAGATAAACTATTCTGTAAATCGGGTGAAAATGTCTTTATCTAAACCTAAAGTCCTGATTATTATTGCTAATTTAGGGACACCAGATGCGCCTACAGCTCCAGCTGTTCGGGCTTTTTTAAAGCAGTTTTTATCAGATCAGCGTGTCATCGAAATTCCCAAAATTTTATGGGCAATTATTTTAAATGCATTTGTTCTGCCTTTTCGACCAAAGCGTGTTGCCGAGGCTTATGCACAAGTCTGGTCAAATGATTCACCGATGCGTGAAATTCTATTTGAACAAGTTGGATCATTACAAAAAAAATTAATAAGTACCAATGCTGATTTAGATTTAGATATTGTGCCAGCAATGACCTATGGGCGACCGGGTATCGATGCTGTTTTGAATGATGCAAAAAACAAGCAGTATGATCATATTATTCTTTTTCCGTTATTTCCACAGTACTCGGCAACATCAACCGCCCCTTTATATGATGCCGTTGCACAATGGTTGTTAAAGCAACGCAATATTCCGGGTTTAAGTTTTATTCGAGATTATTATCAACACCCACTTTATATTCAGGCCTTAGCCAACAGTGTGCGTGACTATCAGCAGCAATATGGACAAGCCGCTAAACTGTTGATGTCTTTTCATGGGATCCCACAGCCTTATGCAGATAAAGGCGATCCTTATGCAGAGCGTTGTCGGATCACTGCACTTAAGGTGGCTCAGGCGTTGAATTTAAAAGACGACCAATGGGCGATCAGTTTCCAATCCCGTTTTGGAAAACAAGAATGGGTAAAACCGTATACCGATCAACTATTGCAAGAGTGGGCAGCGCAAGGTGTTGAGTCTGTTCAAGTGCTGAGCCCTGCATTTTCGGCAGATTGTTTAGAAACCCTGGAAGAGCTGGCGATTCAAAATGCTGAATTGTTTTTAAAAGCAGGTGGTCAACACTATGCTTACATTCCTGCATTAAATAGCCGTGCGGATCATATTGACTTATTTGAGCAACTTTTACAGACTCAATTGAATACACTCAAGTTTCATTTACAGGTATAGGGTTTTTTAGGAAAATTATCATGTTACAAGTCAAGATTGTACCCGTTACTGCATTCGCCCAAAATTGTTCTATTGTTTGGGATTCGGAAACCAAAGAAGCGGTATTGATTGATGCTGGTGGTGAGCCTGAGAAATTAAAACAAGAAGTTGAAGCATTAGGACTGACAGTCAAAGCATTGTGGTTAACACACGGTCATTTGGATCATGCTGGTGCGGTAGGTGCATTGGTCAAAGAATGGAATGTGCCTGTGATTGGTCCGCATAAAGAAGACCTGTTTTGGTTAGAAATGATTCAAGACGTATCTGCCCGTTATGGATTTCCAATTCCTGAGCCTGTTCATGTCAATCAATGGTTAGAGGGTGGCGAAAAGTTAAGCTTAGGGGATGAAGAGTTTGAAGTGCGTTTTGCACCAGGACATACACCAGGCCACGTCATTTTTTACAATGCCAAATATGGTGTGCTTTGGACAGGAGATGTACTGTTTAAAGGTTCAATTGGCCGTACTGACTTTCCAAAAGGCAACCATCAACAGCTCTTAGATTCAATTCAGCGTGAATGTTTTACCCTGCCTGATGAAACTCAATTTATTTCAGGGCATGGTCCAATGAGTACCATTGGTTTTGAAAAGCAACACAATCCTTTTGTAGCAAGTAAAGCGGGTTAAGTATTCGCTGTCTGGCTTTATAGTAGAAATAAGAAATGAAAAATGGTGAAGTAATCAATATTTTACTCACCATTTTTGTTTTAAATGTATATTTTATTAATGATTCAACATTTAGTAAGAATCTGTAATAGTAACGTGAATGATCTGAGTGAAAACAGTTCATAGAACGATGCTGTTTATGCTCATCTTTAAATAACTCCTGCAAAAGTCATTCATTCCATCATTGAAATAATATGCGTGGAGAATGAGAAAATTAAATTACTCAATAATAGTGTTAAATTGATTTAAATCACCGCTCCTTTACCATTTCCAATTTGATTAATAAGATGACTATTGCAAATAGAATTCCAATTGCGATAAAAGAAAAATCGAGTGCATATACTCCAATAAAAGTAAAAAATGCACATAAAATCAATAAAATAGTGATAAATATTTTTAAACCTATAAACATTTAAATGCTCCTTGTTTTATCATGGCTGAAAACTAATCAAACTTTTATTATGTTTAAAGTATGAAATAAACCTGTGGTATCAGATCCAAAGTCTTATGAAAAATGAATGCTTACTGTGAAGTTTTAATATAAAGTTTCTTTAGTGTATTGTTATAATTAAGTAAGTTCAAGATCAGCCAGTAAAATGATAAAAATCTAGGAAAGCTTACGAATCCTCTGCTTGCGGTGCGTCTTCTGTGGGTAGGGTATATTCATCATTGGCCCATGCACCTAAATCAATCAGTTTGCAACGCTCAGAGCAAAATGGACGGGATTCATTACCTTCCCATGTAGAAGGCTCACCGCAGCGGGGGCAAGGAAAAGTTTTAGACATATGGAAATCCTCATTTAAAAAAGCAAAAACCGTAAAGAGTTGTTAAACTTGTGAACGATTTCTTGTTAGTTTGATCTGATTATGTCGATTCGTCAATTTCAAGCACAGCGTATGCATGCTCCTCGTGATTTTCAATGTATTGAAAATAACCCAATTTGTGTAGAAATTGGGGCAGGAAAGGGCAAACATGCCTTGCTCTTTTCTGAACAGCACCCTGAACTGAAATTGATTGCGATAGAAAGAACCCGTGAAAAATATATTGCAATGCAAAAACAGCATCAGTTGGAAGGTCAAACAAATTTAACCCCTATTCATGCTGATGCATTACCGTGGGTGGTGCATGCACTTTATCCCAATCAGGTACAACAGTTTTTTATTCTATATCCAAATCCAGAACCGCATAACCCTGCGCAACGCTGGTTAAATATGCCTTTTTTTGAATTTCTGATTTCCAGATTATCTCCAAATGGCAGCATCACTTTAGCCAGTAATATTCCTGAATATATTGCTGAAGCAGAACAGCAACTAAAAGATGTTTGGAAGCTGCCTTATGAAAAACAAACGATTGCATCAGATTCAGCACGTACCCATTTTGAAATTAAATATTTAGAACGTGGTGAATTGTGTCAGCAATTGATTATTACTAAACCTGAGCATTATCAAACCCGTTTTGATGAGGTCGGACCACGTCAGGGTAAAAGTGTTGAAAACTTATCAGAGCCGTCTGATGCCAATTAAGAAAATTGCCATTATTGGGGCAGGACCAGCAGGTTTAATGGCTGCAGATGTTTTAAGTCAATCTACAACTGATTATGAAGTTCATGTTTTTGAACAGAAACCTTCTGCTGCTCGTAAATTTTTGATGGCTGGAAAGACGGGGCTAAATATTTCCCATGCAGAAGCATTTGAACAATTTATTCAACGTTATGATCATGCGGAATGGTTAAGACCTTGGGTTGAAAAGTGGGATGCGACTTGGATTCAAAATTGGATGCATGGTTTAGGGATTGAATCCTATGTGGGCAGTTCAGGACGAATTTTCCCTGTAGAAATGAAGGCTGCGCCTTTGTTACGTGCTTGGTTAAAGCAATTGGCAGCGCAGCAAGTTCAATTTCATTATCGCCATCAAATAATAGATTTAAAGCAGCAACAACTCGAAATTCTTGATCTCAGGAACAATCAAGCACAGCTTTTGAATTTTGATGCGATTATTCTGGCTTGTGGTGCTGTGTCATGGTCACGTTTAGGCAGTGATGGTGCATGGCAAAAGTGGTTGCCTGCTTCTGAAATTGAGACATTTCAAGCGAGTAATGCTGGTGTGGTTCGGACATGGTCGAATTATATGCAACCTGTCTTTGGTCAGCCTCTTAAACGTGTAGACGCTTGGGTGGGGAGTTCTGCAAAGACACAAGGTGATATTGTGATTACCCATTATGGGCTAGAAAGTGGTCTCATCTATAAGCAGGGGCGATTATTACGTCAGTTGGTACAGCACAATCAACCGATGTCGATTTATTTAGACTTGTTACCTGATCAAACTGTTCAACAGCTTACACAGAAATTACAGCCGTCCAAAAAGCAATCCAGTACCAACATCTGGCGCAAAGCAGGTTTAGATGCAGCCAAGGCCAATCTGATTCGTGAATTGGTAGATAAATCAGTGTGGAACACTCCTGAAAAACTCGCACAACAGATTAAGCATTTAAAAATTGAGCTTGAGGGATTTCGTCCGATTGAAGAAGCGATCAGTTGTGCCGGTGGTGTAAAGCAAGCCGTATTAACACAGCATTTACAACTAAAATCCAATCCCCATGTATTTTGCTGTGGTGAAATGCTGGACTGGGATGCCCCGACAGGAGGATATTTATTGACTGCGTGTTTTGCGACAGGGCGTGCTGCGGGTGAGGGTGTACATCAATATCTCAATAGATGAGATTAGGCAAAAAAAATGATGGTGTTTTGATTAAAAATGCGACTTTTATGCTAGTTTGATGCTATTGCCAATAGCCTTTGAAATAGGGAGATTTTCTCAATGTCTGCTGAAAAAATATATACAGGAAGTTGTTTGTGTGACGGTATTCACTATGAGATTCATGGTGAAATTGGAGCGGTGATCGAGTGTCATTGCCAACGTTGTCGTAAAGCAAATGGCACAGCATTTGCGACCAATGCGCCAATTCAAAAAGCAGATTTTAAAATTACCAAAGGTGAGGAATTACTGAAAAAATTTGCATCGACAGCAACAACAACACGTTGTTTCTGCCAAGAATGTGGCTCACCGATCATCAGTATTAAAGCAGAGACACCAGATACCTATCGTTTAAGAATTGGAACTTTAGATACAGCTTTAGAACAGAAACCAACAATGCATATTTTTACTGCTTATAAAGCAGAGTGGGATACGATTTGTGACGGTTTACCTCAATATGATGAGCGTCCATAATCGTGTAGAAAGGGATCGAATAGATCCCTGACTTGATTGTATTGTTGTTATTTTGCAGTTAAAGCATCGCCTTCAAATTTGATGCCATTCCAACCATTTTGCATAAATTGGCGAATGTTTTGATGGTCTGTTGCATCAGGCGTTGCCAAAACAGCAGCATAATGCTCTGCAAATAGATTTAGCGTTTGTTGTTGATCTAAATCATTTAATTGTGCAAAAGAAAAAACTTTGGCACTGCCTTGGTTCTCTGTGGCAGCATTATACTGTTGACCATTTTGGAATGCAGTCGGGGTGTGGGTATAACGAGCTTCAATATGATTGATGACATCTGCAAATTTTGCATTGCCTGCTTGAAGTTGTTTCAATAATTCTTGAGTCATGATGTGAAAATTCCGTGTTAAATCGTGCCAATATCATAGCCTATGGTTAAATAATTCAGTAATGCTATTTAATATTTTGAGATGGGCCTTTCTTTAACCATATTTGCTAAAATAACAGCATCGAAATCCATAAAAATAGGTCGGTATGAATCGTCATAATATTAAAAATCAAGATTCAAACTTTATTTTGAGCCTGATCGGTCTTTTTGCTGAACGCCCATTATTATTAAAACTACGCCGTATCTTGATGGGTTTTATTCCTTTCCTACAGTTACAAAGTCAGGTCAAGAATATTGTGTATTTGTCGTGGTTGGTGGATATAGATCAAGTTCGTTCACGCTATCCACAGCCTATTCAGTTATGGGAAAAGCAAGGGAAAACGATTTTTACCATACTGACATATCAGCATGAACATTTTGGTTTTTCTTTTTTAGGTCCATTACGTAAATTGATGCCATCACCGAAACAAAGCAATTGGCGCTTTTATATTGCACCTACACAACAGGATAAAACGGTGATTTTCGAGCAAGTTGTGATTGACCAGCAGCTTTATGTTTTGAGTGGGCGTTTGGCAAGTGATGCGATGCCAGCACAATATGCAAAGAAATTTGTTCATCAAGTCGCTGAACAGCTGATTCAAACAGAACTCGAACTTGATCCAGTTTATCAATTATCCAGCACGGTTCAAATCAATACAGATCCGCGCTTGCCTGAGGCGTGGCAAAATTTATTCTCTTCATGGGATGAGGCCATTCAATATCTGGCTGAACAAGACCATGCATGGGTAGAATGGGTCGATCAACCTGAAAAACTATCACAAGGGGATATTGAAATGCCTTTTGATTTTAGTCAGGTTCTGCCTGCGCAAGTGCTTAATATTGCTTGCCCCTTGCTACAACAATGGGGTGTTCGTGAACAAGATGTATTTGCCTTTGTTGTGCCAACTTTGGACTTTTATGTCAGAAATGAGTTGCCACTTAAATTAGATCGTTAAGCTTCTCCATGTTAATCTGTGGATAACTATCCGCTTATACACAAGCTGCTTATAAACAAGCTGAGCTGTAAAAAATCGGATGGTGGGTAAATGCGTTTTTTAAAAAGTTTTAAGGATATCTAAACATGAATTGGCTATTGGTCGCATGCGGTGGGGCAATTGGTGCAAGTTTACGTTATGGTGCAGGGTTTATTATTTCTAAACCACATAGCCTATTCCCTTGGACAACATGGTCGATCAATATCTTGGGCTGTTTCTTGGCTGGGATTTTTTTTGCTTTTACCCAGCGCTATCCTATTTTACAGAATGAAACTCGATTATTTTTAATGGTTGGAATCCTCGGCGGTTTTACAACTTTTTCCAGTTTTGGTCTGGAAACATTCCAGCTGATTCGGCAGGGACAGTTTCCAATCGCTTTGGCTTATACTGTTTCTAGTGTGATCGTTGGTGTGATCTGTTTAGCGATTGGCTTTTATATTTTTCAAATGCTTTTATCCACAAAATAATGTCCAATATTCAAAATGAAAAAGCCTAAGCTGAGGGAAGCTTAGGCTTAGACACAACATACAGTTCAATTAACGTTTAAAACGGGCAAAGCGCTTATTGAAGTTGGCAATACGACCTTCATTGCTTGCCTGACGAATTTCACCTGTATAGAAAGGATGTGAAGCACTGGATATATCGAGTGTGACATAAGGATATTGTGTGCCTTCATATTCTTTGGTGTTTGTTGTCTTGATGGTGCTACCAATAACAAAGTATGCATTGGCATTGGTGTCATGAAATAACACTTGACGATATTCTGGGTGGATACCTTGGCGCATGGTTTTAACCTCTAATTATTTAAACATGGTGTAATGTTATAATATTACATTTAACTTGTAAAGTACCTCATTTGATACGTATTCATGTTGTATATCGAACTTGGAAAAAAGTGAGATAAAAAAGAAGCCTAAGCAGGAGGATCTGGCTTAGACTTCAAATATAAGTTTAATGTAAAGTTTTATCCTTAAAATTAGATGAAGTGCATAACGAAATTTTTTAAAATGAATGCATTGATCATGTCACTTTTAAATGAATTGGATGCAATCGACTTCAATAAAAAACATCAATAGAACTTAGTCTTGTAAAGGCACCAGCTCTTCAAAGAGATCTTTTAAATTATCATTGACTTTAAGTTGAATCAGATTCCAGTATTGTCCTGAAATCGTACGATTTACCATTAAAGTATCTGGCGATGGTTTGAATACATCCCAATACTTCAATGATTTTTTCACCAGTTTGATGCCATCATGATGTGCTGAATTTTCAGCAAAATCATAATGTGTAGTCAGTGGTCGTAATAAAATTTCAAGCCATGCCTCATACAATTCTACGGGAAACTTACCTTTTTCAGCTAACGCATCTAAAACCGTTAAATGCTCTTCAATTGTCACAATATCTTGTTTTCGTGCAGCTCTGACCAAGGCTTTAAAATGAGTAATGATTTCATTGGATAAGGTTTTTACACCGCCAAAGTCGTAAATGATCACACTGCCATCTTCACGGAAAGCAAAGTTGCCAGGATGAGGGTCGCAATGGAAACGTTTTAAGAAGAAAATTTGTTGACCCAATGCCAAGATTAAACGGCGACCAATTTCATTGCGCACAGATAAATCCCAAGTACTTGCAGTTTCAATACTTTCGCCCTTTTCAAGGCTTAGGGTTAAGATGCGACGACTCGAATAGTCTGTAAACACTTTGGGAATAATAATTTTTGTGTCCAAAGCTTGATGGAATGTTCTAAAAACTTGCAAGTTTTGTGCCTCAATTTCGTAATTGAGTTCTTCATGTAAACTGTCTTGAATCTCTTTAAATAAGCGATCTTGTAATTTTTTATCTACTTTTAAAACACCCATTAAGCGTAATGCCAAACGAACCTGTTTTAAGTCACTTTCACATGCTTCATCTACCCCAGGATATTGTACTTTGACCACAACTTCAGTGCCATTTTTTAACATGGCTTTGTGGACTTGACCAATAGATGCTGCTGCGAAGGGTTGTTCATCAAAATGCAGAAAGGTTTGATCAATCGGTTTGCCTAGCTCGCGTTCTACTTGTTGTTTAATTTCAGCAAATGGCATTGCAGGCGCTTGACGTTGCAATTTAGCAATTGCCCGTGCGACTTCAGGTGGAAAGATATCTTTATATTGCGAGGCGATTTGACCAACTTTCATCACAGCACCTTTCATTTCTCCTAAGGTATCTGCAATTTGAACACCAATATCTTGGAACAGCTTACTACGCGCTTCATTTTTTTGTTCTTCATCCGCATTAAAGTTACGAATTGAATTTGATACCGTTTTCGTCGCGATACTTGCAGTCATACTCGCAAGTTTCATAAAGCGGCGACCTGGGGTACTGGTACTTTTCGACATTCGTAACCATCCTTTAATTGGGATTAGACGTTTAATTCATTTTGATCATAGGCGACTATTGTTAAACTGCCTACTCTAATTTGTTAAGCGTTTGTTTCTACTTGGCTATTTTTAATCTTAAAATACCCAGCACGCTATCGGTTTCTTCTCAGGAGTTTTGGATTAAAATATTCTTCAATATTTTAATCGTTGTTGGATCATGAAAGTTTATCGTTATTTAACTGGTAAGGATGATGTGAATTTCTGTGCACGGGTCAGTAAAGCTTTAAATGACGGCTATGAGTTATATGGTTCTCCGACGATGACATTTAATGGGACTGATGTCATTGTCGGGCAAGCCATTGTAAAAGAGGTTGGCAATGAATCTGAGATGTCTGAAAAGTTTCAGCAAGCCTATCAGCTTCAATCTGAGTAAAATAAAGGACACTTATAAAAAATAATGCTGTATTTAAACAGCATTATTTTTAGGTAAACGCGTTAAATATAAACGTTTCTAATTTAAGCCTGACTCAACCTTTTATTGTTCATATACAGACGCGTCAATAATAAAACACAGGCAATGGTCAGTCCGATAATCAGTCCTGTCCATACCCCAGCGGCGCCCATATCGGTATAGCGTGCTAAATAAATCCCAACAGGGAAAGCGATGATCCAGTAGGCCAGCATGGTGATCCACATTGGGCCTTTGGTATCTTGCATTCCACGTAAACAACCCGCAGCACTGACTTGCCATGCATCCATAAGTTGGTAGCCAATCGCAAATAAAATTAAATATATTGCTGCTTGGGAAACATCATAGTCACTGGTATAAACGGACACAATTTGAGGGCGTAGAATTAACAGGAGTAACATGGTGATAAAGGCAAATAAGGTACTGGTCATTAATCCAACTTTCTGGACTTTACGCATCGCATACCAATTCTTTTCGCCAAAATAAGTCCCTGTACGAATGGTCAGCGCTAAAGCCAATGACATCGGAATCATAAACAATTGTGATGTTATGGATAAGGCAATTTGATGTGCTGCAACGGTAACTTCACCAAGCGGACTGAGTACAATTGCACCTGTACTGAAAATACTGACCTCAAAGAAAATCGCCAAACCAATTGGTAATCCCAGTTTGAGGATACGTTTAATCAGTACGCGGTCTATTTTCTCAAACATATTTAAGGGTTGTGTGGCTTGGTAGCGTTTGGCTTTTAAAATATAGATGCTAATCGTGATGAACATGATCCACTGCAACAAGGCTGTTGCAAAACCACAGCCAGCACTTCCCAAGTGTGGAATCGGCCCAATTCCATACATAAAAATAAAGTTCAGCGGAATTTGTACCACAAGCGCAACAAGGCTAATCACTGTGACAGGACGAGGGTAGCCTAAAGCTTCGGAATAGCCCCGCAATGTTGAATACATGGTAAAAGCAGGCATCCCAAAAGCAATCGCATGTAAGAACAAGCTGGCTTTAGGTAATAAAGATTCAGGCACACCAACCAAAGGCAACAATAAAGGAATGATCTGTAAAACCAGCATGCCAATAATACCCAGCAATAAGGCAACCCATAAAGACTGACGAACAATCGAAGGGATGTTTTCTGGGGTGCGTGCGCCGTTGGCTTCTGCCACTAAAGGCGTGGTTGCGATCATGATGCCACTAAACAGCAGCATGACTGGAATCCATAAACCTACACCAACAGCAATTGCGGCAAGATCTTCGGGAGACATATGCCCAGCCATAATGGTATCAATCAATCCAAAGCCTGCTGCAGCAAACTGAGTGATTAAAATTGGGAGCATTAAGTTAAAAAGTTGCTTTAATTCAAAGCGGGTAGTTGTGGCTTTTATCGATACAGACACAGTAAATACTCGTTTTAAATGTGCTTAGAAAATAGATTGGTTAGCGTTGTAGAGTGAGAAGCACACCTATAAAAATCACCACGCCACCTAAAAGACGTTGCCAGTTTACTGGCGTTTTATCTGTACCCAGTAGTCCAAATTGGTCAACGATCATCGACATTGCAATTTGTCCAAAAATGATTAAGCCTGACAGGGTTAAAAAACCCAGTTTCGGTGCAGTATAAATGCTCATACTGATTGCATAAACACCTAAGCAGCCACCTAGCCAAAGATACCAAGGTATCACCGCTAAACTTGAAAGGGTTGGTCTCTGTTCAGCTTGCACAATCACCAAAATAGCGAGCAATAGTGTACCAACTAAAAAGGATAAAAGGGCAGCTTGTAATGGCGAATGCAGATATTCGCGCAATTGAGTATTGATAGCGGTTTGAAAGGTCATGGCAATGCCAATACCCATGGTGAGTGGTAAAAGGAACAATAATTGACTCGATAATTTCAGCATTCTTCTTCATCTACTTTTATTGTTAATGTTCAGTCTAAAGCAAATTGATGACTTGTTCTAATCGGATGGTAGAAGTCATGTTAAAATAATCACTCTCTAAACTTGTTCTGAGCCTTCTTTGACTGATTTAACACCTCAAAATATACCTTTGTCGCTTTATATCCATATGCCGTGGTGTGTCCGTAAGTGTCCGTATTGTGACTTTAACTCACATGCTGTACCCGATGGGAAACTCTCTTTAGATTTAGAGCAAGAATATTTATTGGCACTGGTTGAAGATTTTAAAACCCAAGTGGATTTTGCTCAGGGACGTAAAATTTATAGTGTGTTTATTGGTGGTGGAACTCCGTCATTGATTTCTGCACAAGGTTATCAGTGGCTTTTTACCCAGTTAAAAGCTTTAGTCCCGTTTGAGCAGGATTGTGAAATTACTTTGGAAGCCAATCCAGGGACGGTTGAACATGATCCTTTTGCAGATTATTTAGATGTTGGAATTAATCGTTTATCGCTTGGGGTACAAAGTTTTAATCCTGATCATCTAACAAAGCTGGGCCGTATCCATTCCAATGATGATGCTGTTTCCGCCATTCAACATGCCAAACAAGCGGGTTTTCAACGGGTTAACGTAGATTTGATGCATGGTTTGCCAGAACAGACTTTAGAACAAGCCTTGTATGACTTAAAACTTGCAGTTGAAAATGGGGCAACCCATATTTCATGGTATCAATTGACCATTGAACCGAATACGGTTTTTTTCCGCACTCAACCTATTTTGCCTGTAGATGATGTTCTGGAAACCATTCAAGAACAGGGTGAGCAATATTTAAAGGCCAATGGCTTTATCAATTATGAAGTGTCTGCATGGCGTAAAGAAAAACCGTCATCACATAATTTAAATTATTGGCAATTTGGCGATTATTTAGCGATTGGGGCAGGAGCACATGGCAAAATTACCCAAGCTGATGGCGTATACCGTTTTCAAAAAACCCGTTTGCCTAAAGACTACTTAGCCAAAGTGCCGGCTGAACATTTGCAATTGAAACGTATTGAAAAACAAGACATGCCTTTTGAATTTATGATGAATGCTTTACGTTTAAATGAGGGTGTTCATGCCCAAATGTATCCTGAACGTACAGGATTGAATTTGTCTGATTTAGATCAGGTGATTGGTTCATTAAAACAGCGTAAATTGATGTTGAATGATGAAACACAGTTGGCGTGTACAGCGCAAGGTCATGTATTTTTAAATTCTGTGCTGGAAGAGTTTCTATAAATCTACAGCACAACAATTTAGCTTTTGTTATGATCTGACTTAAAACAATAATCTATTAAAAGTTAAGGTCATCACAATGAATAAGTTTCTAATCAGTATGTTATTTGCTGTGGCAAGCCTATCGCTGGCATATGCAAAAAACGTTGTCCCTCAATTTAGCGACTATCCTGTGAAAGCTGTGTATACAGGCAAGACCGCGAAACTTGATCTTTCAGATCCAAGTGCCAATATGTTTCGTACTCGACTAAGAGATGCATTAACACAAAAACCAGATTTTGCCGGTGAATATGTCACCACCATGTGGGGCTGTGGCGGGGGATGTAGAGTCTATTCTTTTGTCAATAAACGTACGGGTCAGCTTTTAGCGGATGGCTTTGGTGGTGAGGAACGGACTGAAGATGTGATTGCAACACGTTCAAACAGCCGTCTCTTAGTCACACAAGAAGAGCATATGGATCAAAACTATGCAGTGGATCAAGTAACTACACGTTTTTATGTGCTCGAAAAAAATCGATTTAAGTTGATTAAAACCATTACTCAACCCGCTTCTAAAACTCAATAGTAGGGGATGACAGAGTTTTTTGTTGGCTTTTAAACAGATCAATTTTTAAAAGCATTAAAGCGATTGCTTAAGGGCATCTTTAAGTTACGGGTTTTTAAGACTGTGATTTCGATAAAAGTGAATGAATATCACTATAGTGCAGCTTGCACTGTTATATCTTAAAAACAAAAGAGCGCCGTAGCGCTCTTTTGTTTTTTCAGAAATTTTAAATTTTAGTAATCAAAACTAAAGTGTTCTGCATCAAGTGCCATCATGGTACGAGATGGATTCACCATAGACTCAGCATGACCTTGTGAACGTGGTAATAATTGTTCAAAGTAGAAATCTGCAAGTTTGATTTTTGCTTTATAGAACTCAGGAACTTCAGCACCGTTACCAGACGCTAATTTTTCAGAAGCGACTGCTGCTTGTTGTGCCCAGTAGTAAGCCATCATTGCATAACCAGAGAACATCAAGAAATCGACAGAAGCAGACGATACGATTTCACGGTCTTTACGTGCTGCAAGCATGATACGAACAGTCAAAGCATTCCATTGCGCACAGATCTTGGTTAAATCCCATGCAAAACGACGCATATATTTGTTACGTGCATGTTGACCACAGAATTTCAAGATTTCAGCGGTGTATTCACGAACCACTTTACCTTTAGATGAAAGCAGCACTTTACGACCAATTAAATCAAGTGCTTGAATACCTGTTGTACCTTCATACAAAGTCGCGATACGCGCATCACGTGCAATTTGTTCCATGCCATGCTCTTTGATATAGCCATGACCACCAAACACTTGCATACCCAAATTCGCAGATTCAAGCCCCATTTCTGTTAAGAAACCTTTGAGAATCGGGGTGTAGAAACCAAGCTTATCATCATATTCTTCAAATTTTGCTTGATCACCTTGTAACATTGCATCGGTCATTTTATCTGCAAGCTGAGCTGCATGATAAATCATTGCACGACCGCCTTCTGCAAATGCTTTTTGAGTCAAAAGCATACGACGTACATCGGCATGGTGAATGATTGCGTCAGCCACTTTATCTGGTTCTTTTTTACCAGATAGGGCACGCATAGACATACGGTCTTTTGCGTATGGTAACGCACCTTGGAATGATAATTCCGCGTGAGCAAGGCCTTGTACAGCAGTACCTATACGCGCTGTGTTCATGAAGGTGAACATTGCATGTAAGCCTTTATTCACTTCACCAATCAAATAACCTGTTGCGCCATCAAAGTTCAATACTGCAGTTGCAGATGCACGAATCCCCATTTTGTGTTCAATAGAACCACAAGTCACAGGATTACGTTCACCCACTGTACCTTCAGCTGTAGGGATGAATTTAGGCACAATAAATAATGAAATACCTTTGGTACCTGCTGGTGCATCTGGAAGACGCGCAAGAACGATATGGATAATGTTTTCAGTTAAATCATGTTCACCGGCAGAGATGAAGATTTTTGTCCCTGTAATTGCATAAGTACCATCAGCATTAGGTTCAGCTTTAGTTTTTACTTGACCTAAGTCTGTACCACATTGTGGTTCAGTCAAACACATTGTTCCTGACCATGTACCTGCAGTCAGGTGTGGCATATAGGTATTTTTTTGTTCGTCTGTACCAAATTGCAAAATGGTATTCATACAACCCATGCTCAAACCTGGGTACATGGTGAATGACCAGTTTGCAGTCCCCATCATTTCAGATTTGATCAGGTTTAATGACATCGGCAAACCTTGGCCACCAAACTCTTCAGGATAAGACAGACCTTGCCAGCCACCTTGAATAAATTGGTTATAGGCTTCTTTAAAACCTTTTGGTGTCGTGACTTCACCATCTTTAAAATGACAACCTTCTTCGTCGCCAGATTGATTCAGTGGAGAAAGTACATTTTCACAAAAATCTGCAGCACCTTCTAAAATCATATCGACAGTATCAGCATCGGCATTTTCGCCAATTGATAGTGTTTTATAATGTGCAGAATAGTCAAAAACTTCATTCATTAAAAAACGTATGTCACGGAGCGGCGCTTTATATGCTGGCATGTGTTTAATCCTAATTTAAAAATAGTTTTGGATTTTCAATCTATAGCTTCATTATTCATAATCATATGGGAATTACATTGATAAGACTCTCTAAAAAAATTGTCAGAAATGCGAATTTGGTAGAAAAAGCACATGTGAATTTGTTGATTTTTTGATAGTCTTGTACACTTTGTTTTTTATTGTTTCCTTGTTATTTTTATTGTCATTATAATATTCAAGTGGGTAGAACTATCATGCATTTAAAAAAATTAACATTGTGTCTATTGGGTTTGAGTTTATCGGCATGTTCTACACATGTGATTAAAAGCAATGCTTTAAATGCAGATCAAGACGCTCCGCAACGCGCAATTCAAGGTTTGAATGCCTTGTATGAATATCCGAATTTTGATTATCGTGGACAAGTCAAGGTTCGACTTGATAGCGTTCAGAAAGCCAACGCAGCTGATACAAAGCAATTAGATCCTACAATTGAAAAAAAGGTCAATCAGTATCTAAGAGATCAAAAAATTAAATTAACCGATGCACAGAAAAAAGAACTTTATCAAGCAATTGCTAAGCAAGATTCTAAGTATTCAAATCGCTTTGTTGGTATGGGCGCAGATGTTGTACAAAATATCGTGAATGATTTACAGATTCGTTATGATGGAACTGTGAATTATCGTCAGAAAATGGCATCGTTTAACTTAGAAACGCAGTATAAAAAACCCAACCTTTCTGTGGAAATGCGTGTTCCTACAGTATTGGATCTCAATAATTATAAATTTTATACCCATATTTTTTCTTTAATGCCTTATTTGGCCAATTCACAAGATCAGAATAAATATGCCTATTATGATTTTTCTAAATACAAAGATGATATTGCCAAGGTGAATGGAAAAGCCTTGGTTGAGTTTCTTAAACAATCAGGCGCAACTTCTTATTTGATTGCTTCCCCGAATCAAATTGAAAATCTCGCGGTGAGTTCAGCTGAGAAGCAAGCGGGTATCGTCGAAAAAATCCGCTTAACTACCAGCATTGAAGAAATGTTTTTGCAAGGGCAATTGTATTCTACAGTGAATCGTCAATATTTCATGAATTCAGTGCTTGGATTGAGTCCTACAAATATTGCAAAACTCTTAGATACTGCTGGAGAAAGCCATTCAAGCGATGCTGCTAACGAGGCGGCACAAGCTGCAATGAAAGCAGTAGAAGAAGCTTCAGCGGGGATCAGTACTGATGATGCGGGTGTGGTTGATGCCGCTAGTGCCATGTATCAACTTTATAGTGCAGTCAATCGTCAATCTCATGAAGCGTCTGAAGAAGAGGTGGACGCTGTTTATGCAGATGCACAAGACGCGGCTAAAAAAGCAGTTGAAGATGATGAAGACTATGCCACTAGCCAAGCTTCTGATGTTGCCGATCAGGAAGATGATAGCGTTGAAGCTGAGTCTGAAGACGCATCAGCAGAGCGTCAGAAAATTTTAACTGAACAACAATGTGAAGATTTAACAAAAGCAAAAGCTAATCCACGTTTTGGTGATGTGGAATATTGTCAGTATCATTATGAAGTTGATGTTTTAAGTGCTGAACCAAAGGATGATGCATCTTCAGCCAGTAAAGCTTTACAGCAGCAAAGTAATGCAGCGCTTGTCAAAACCTTTACAGGCTATGCCAAAGACCAGTTGGTTGATGCTCAACAATTTAAACAATTGTGGAATCAACATCATACTGAAGTTGAAGCCAGTTTGCCGCCTAAAAACAAACGTAATCCTTTAATCGTCGATCTGACTTTAGATAACAACGGTCGGGCGGTAAAAGCAGATTATGATTTGGGTGTGGATTTTGATAAATTAAATCGTAAACTGAATGTTAAGATGGATATGCAATTCCTTAATTATGGAAATGCCAGCAAGATCGATCAGAGTGTTTTACAGCAAGCCAAACCATTTAAAGATATCTTTAAAGGCAGCATTATGGAGCAAGCTGTAGGCGGTATTGCGGGTGTTTCAGGTGATCATTCAGAACAAAAATACTTAACTTTAGATGAGCGTTTAGCACAGTTGGCTGAACAGGTGTTTGCACAAACGGGTTCCTATGAAAAAACCTATAAAGCCGTATTTATTGCCAAACTGACTGCAGAAAAACCTGAGCTAATCAAACAATATTCTGCTCAAGATTTACAAGAAATTGCGACGGTCTACGCTTATTCTTATTCTGATGAAGAGATTTACAATCCGAAAGGTCAGGCTTTAAAACAGATCCAAGCTTTACAGAAAAAGCATCATTTGGAAGACGACCACCAATATGATGATGGACTTGGAAATGCTGTTGATGAGATCGTGGCTAAAGTCTGGAAAGATAAACAAAGTGTTTTAGAAATTCAGAATTTAGTCAAAAAATACAAAACCACTGAAGCCGTTTTTGCGCAATATTATATGCAGAAGTTTGAAGCGGAAAATGAGATTGAAAAAGGGCAACGTGCTGACTTTATCAAAACAGCGAAGATTTTAGCCAAGTCTTATACTGCGTTTAAACGCAATAAATTTAACGATCAAGTTGTTGCTGGCTTAGATCAAGACGCGACTGAATTTATTGATTATGATTTATTTAAGCAAACCTATCAGATCTTGAGTGATGCCAAGTTAAAGTAATTGATCTTGGTGTTGTTAAAAAGAACCTCAATTGAGGTTCTTTTTTATGGATC
>NZ_WJYH01000058.1:0-24741 GCF_009668065.1 Acinetobacter sp. RIT698 | reverse complement strand
AGCCGAACCCCTGAAAATCTGATATGCATAAGTACCATTTGAATCTGTTCCGTGATATCCAAATAAAGATCCATATCGCTGAGGCATATATAGTGTATTTGCTGTTGGATTACCTTGTTGCCAATCTCCGTGAGCAGTTACAGCAAATTTATTCACACCCAACACATTCGCAAAACCAGAAACTGTATTCACATTTGCTAGAGATGCAATAGGCGCAAGACTATAACCACCAAATCCAGCATCACCTAAACCTAGCGCAGATTTTGCACCAGATATTGTTGCTCCACCTGTACCACCTTTAGCAATCGGTAAAACTGTTGGCAATGCACCTGCACCATCAGCACCAAGTTGATTATAAATTTCTGTAAAATTCGCATTCGTTTTTGTGCCAGTAGAGCGAAAAGTATCTCCACCAGCACCAGTAGGTGCAGTTCCTAAATTAATTGTTTGCTTAGCCATATTTTTCTCACTAAAAAGCCCCAGCTAGTGGGGCGTGAAGTTAATTAGATTTAAGGGTAAAACACTTGGGTAAAGGTTGTTGAAATAGTCCAGATCATTCCACCCACTTGACTCGGTGAATAGCTTGTATCTGTTTTAACTCTCACCTCTCCATCCAATGGAGAATTCCATAGAAATGAATCAGCCCCCTTATGTCTATCAAAAAAAGCTTTGATTTGAAGGATCTCTTCCTTGGTAGATGTGAATTTGTATGCCCACTCCCCCTTTTTATTGTTGATGCCTACTGAGATATTCTGTTCGTAGCCATCACCAAATTTTGAAGTCAAAATATTGAAGTTTTGTTTGCCTGAGTTTCCATCTAGATCACATGGATATGTAAATTTTTCATTGCTCATAAATTAGGTCCAATAAAAAACCCACTCGGGTGAGTGGGTTTTAAGTTTAATGCTGAATAAGTATTTGAATATTAATCACTTGATGATCTTAAAATAAAGCTAAAATCTGCAGTTGTTTTGATAAGTTGAGGCTTGCCATTTATAATCAAAGGCTTAAAACTTGCCTGCTTGATGAACTCACTTAAAACATATTTATCTAGAGTAGGTATTCCAGTCCCTCGAAAAACTTTGACTTTGGTTAATTTACCTTTTTCATTAGCCTCTACACTCAATCTTATCGTTCTATCACTTCCTTTTAAATCAGCATTAGTATAAGTAAATTCAGGATATACAGCATATTCAGGAATTCTGGAAACTGAAAATTCAAAAGGTAGTTTTAAGCGCGATGGATGATTTGTTTTTATATCCCATTCATTCCAAACTTTGAGTTTTGATCTTTTCACAGCCCTTAACACTAACCTGTCTAATTCATCCACTCCGCTACTTTTGCTTACTTCAGCTTTTTGAACCCTACCATTCTCATCGGTCTCTAAATAGATTAATAAATCTCTGTCGTAACCTTCTAATATTTCATTATCAATTCTAATTTTTGGCGGTATTATCCATTTCATTAACATTCCAGTTTCTTTACTTCTCTGCACTTCTTGAACCTGAGCATTTGATTCGATACAAAAACTGGAAACCAATAAGCAGAAAATTAAAATAAAGCTTTTCATGATATATCTCTAGTATTTAGTCCAAAATACTAATTTTAAGGCCAAAAAGAAACCTCCTGAGGGCGGTTTGGTTTATCTTTTATCTAGAACAAGATTAAAAGAGTTTTGATGTAGTTCTTCCATATCATGATCCCAAGCATTTATAGATTCTAGATGATGCTTAATTTCTTGATAGTCACTACTCGAATGTAATGTGCTTGTTAAGAACGCAGAGTATGCTTTATCTGCCTGGCATGATAATAATAATTTGGACACTGAATCCTTAGTATCATCAATATTTGCAAGGTTTAACGCTAATTTTGATAATTGCCGATTAACCTCATTACATGCCAAAAACCTAGGAAGAACAACGCGATCATCATCATTCAAGAAAAGTTTGGTAATTGTTGTCTTACCCTTTTCATCTTTGCCATAAAGCCTAAATGACTCTTGACATAGGTGTGCTTTGGGCTCATCAACATATGGATTAACTATTGGGAATTCCTCAACATCTAATGTCCATTTTTTTCTATTACAACGACCACATGAAGGTAATAAATTTTCCCATTCAACAACGTTATCAGGATATGAGTCTTTATCTTTAAAATGTTCTATCTGCATATATGAATCTTCGATTTGTAACTTGCATTCACAGTATGCGCATTTATTTGATGAACTTAATAGTAGTGGATTACCAATGCTCACATCTTTCCACACTACTTTAGCTTTGTCTTTTTTAAATCTTTCCGTCAATTCATGAACTTTTTCCACTGAAAGATATTCAGGCTTTTCACCTCTTTGCAACTTGATCATGGATTATTCTCCAAGACTATCTAGCTGCATTTTAAAAACTGGTCGTAATGGATATTGAGGATGCAGCATTTTATCAAGTTCTTGATACGCTGCGATTGCATCAACTTTATTCTGCTCATCAAGAGCCTTATCAAATCTAGCTTTTACTTCTTTATATTTAGAAGTCCTTAAATCAGTCATTCCCATAACATCTTCAAGTATCTCTTCAACAGTCCATCCTTGATAACCATATTCAGATTCTGGTAAATCACGTTGAAGAACTTCACCATCTACACGCTCAAGAGCTATTACTTCATCTTTAGCAGCAGTTTGAACTACATGAGGGCTGTGTGTTGTTATGAAAAATTGAGCTTTAGGAAAAATTTCTTTAAGAATTGTACAAATGCGACCTTGCCATTCAGGATGAAGGTGTAGTTCTATTTCATCGATAAGAATGATTCCATCAAAATCTACTGATTTCAGCAAATTTTTTTGAAATCTAAATTCAATTTCTTTAATTATCCCCATCAGTATAAATAGTGATGACTTAAATCCTGAAGATAAGTACTCAAGATATATTTCATCCCCCAAAGCAGTGCACACAATTATTTCATTTTTTCTTGTCACAGTCCGGAATGAATATTTACCATCAAGCTTGCCAAACAATGTTTTAGTTATTTCAAAATTTAATCTAAATTGATCTTCTAAATTGCCAGCACTAAATTGATAAAATCTGCTAATAAACCATGATTTTAAATCATCACTAGAAAGTCCCTGGATCAAATCAAGACCATAATCCTTTTCATCTGGATCTGATTCAATACCTTTGAGCCGCTTATATTGTAAATCCCTCAGTGTTCTTAAATAAATGACCTGTTTCAAGAATATTTGGTCAATATCCGATCTATAATTGCGTGTGGCAACTGGATCAAACTCAGTTAATGTTGATTTTATTGGGTGCAGCGCCCCTATAACTCCATTAGTAAAATCACTCTCAAAATATACCTCTGAGTTTATCTCTCCATAATCACTTCCAAATCTTTTTTTTATTTGATTTCTAGACCAATTTGAAAAAAGATATGCTACCGAATCCAGAATATTAGTCTTCCCAACCCCATTCTCTCCACAAATAATATTCATTTGAGGGTTGATATTTTCTAATTTTAAATGAGGTATCCCCCCAACATCCGTTAATTCCAATGATGTAACTTTCATTGTATCCAAGCCATTGTTATTTGATGAGTTCATCATACATTCAATAGAAATTTTTCCAAGCTTGTTTTGAGTCTGATTCATAGCTTTATTAAACCTTTAATTGTGGTTAAAATTTATCTATGTCTCTTTTGCACAAAGTTGATATGAAAAACCCCAATAGTTGGTAGCTACTGGGGTTTTGTTTGGAGGTAGGGATTATAGAAAGAGGAATATACTCCTTGCCAACAATCTACCAAACGAGCCGTGAACTCTGGGCAAAGTTGAGCAACTACGATGATGCTGTCACGTTTACCTCGTTCACCTGTGAACTCATATACATTTGTAAATTTATTTGGTCTAAGTTATTGTTTATTTCAAACTTTCACCAATAAAGGAAGTTGAATAACTCCTTTTTTGGCAAGGCGTGAAGCCCCTTATTCGTCTCATTAATTTCTTCTTGAGTATTTTTTTCATTTCTACTTTTGTTAATCATTCTACGGTTTGATCTTTATGGTATCTAAAGCCTTTACCTTTTGAAATACACGCCACTTTCCATAAACTTTCGCCTAAAGTGCCTGGTGTAACAGTGTTGTATTCCACTTCTCTGCTATCAAATTGGTTGGATGCGTAAATGTTACCTTTACTATCATAATATTCATAAGTTAAAAGCCTCATTTTATTTTCAACACATAAAAACTCGTACAAATTTTTGGATCTTGTGTATGTGATATTGTTTCTGAAACCTTCGTAACCGTCATAACTTTCTGTTTTGAACCATGCTTTAATGGAATTTTTTTTCTTATCATAGTTATATTGACTGCTATCTACATAGATCCCCTTGTCATATTCATCTAATGCTCCTAAAGATACATACTTCCAATCAACCCCAAAACAAAAACTGGAAACCAATAAGCAGAAAATTAAAAGT
Source organism: Acinetobacter sp. RIT698 (assembly GCF_009668065.1). NCBI lineage: Bacteria > Pseudomonadati > Pseudomonadota > Gammaproteobacteria > Moraxellales > Moraxellaceae > Acinetobacter > Acinetobacter sp. RIT698. Next base: position 20,278 of record NZ_WJYH01000058.1, on the reverse strand, counting down.
AAGCTTTTCATGATATATCTCTAGTATTTAGTCCAAGATACTAATTTTAAGGACAAAAAGAAACCTCCCGAGGGAGGATATGTTTTTAATTACATTATTCCACTACAATTTTCATAGACGATTTTGCATCGTTCTTTAGGAAAGCCTTCGTTTTGACATTGTGAATATACATTTTCACGACCATCTAACTTTCGACTCCAGCCACGAATCCTACTTCCAGTAACACGACCATACAGTAAGGTTGTTCCTTCAGCTTGTCCAACTGTTGCGCATTCAGTTTCTGAATAGGTAAACCAAAGCTTACATTGGGTGCCCCCTTTCTTTTGGCAATCTTCAAGAGCATTTTCCTGTATTTTTCCGCGAAATACTTTGGCAAATGACGTTCCGACCACACCATTAGTACCAGCAGCAATTGCTCCTACAACTTTCCAAGTACGGTTACTTGCAGCTCCTTGATAACCACCACCCCCTGGAATTGGTGCACAGCCTTGCACACCTTGACCGCCTACTGGATAAGAACCAGAGGGACAATTTCCTTCAGCATGTGCAGTACCAGAAATAATAATTGAAAATAGAGTCATACAAATTAATGATATAAAATTTTGTATGATCTGAGGTTTATTTTCATTAGTCATAATTGTTTCGTCCCTGTTAGTAATTTAATAGGTGAAATATTTATTTGATCTAAATCTTAAAATAATTCTTAGCAAAAAACCACCTTAAGGTGGTTTGCTTTATTAATTGATTAACACTCAAAAATATTTAACTAAATCTTCTCAATACAACTGGCATATTTGAGTCATCTACATTTTTATCCCACAACCATTGCACTACATATATTCACAATGTAGCGTAAATATAAGCACACGATATAAGTAGCAACTTCATAAATTTTTAGAGGTTAATATGCTAATTAATAAAAGCGAAGAGCGTGCTCAAGAAAGGTCAGAGAAAGCTACAGAAAATATCATAATGCCTATATATGTTTCGATCTTTATAGGCCTAGTTTTAATCGAAATTGTGAGCTATGTACTTTCAAACTGGTTGAATTAAATTATAAACCCACTTAGGTGGGTATTGTTTAATTTCTTTACTGCACAATTTGAATTTCACCATTTTGATCCAAAGTAAAGTCTGTAGAATTTGAACCTATTTTTTTTGCACCATAAATTTTTGCAAAATACTCGATAGTAATGTTTACTGAATTACCTACCTGATAAATATAAACTTTTATTGGAACATAAGAGTGTCGATTTTTAAGACCATCTAGAATTGGAATCTCTGTCATTTTGATCCCAAACAAAGCTTGATTTCTAGTTAATTTTTTCCCATCTTTTTGGTCTACAAATGTTGATACATTCACAATAACGTCTTTTTTATTACCATCTTTAAGTGTTACATCATAATATTTTCCATCTAAAACATAATCATGATCTGTGAGCCTTACAATAGCCGAAGTTTGATTGTCTTTTTGTTCTACTTTTTCACCTTTAGAAGTTGTTACAGACTCTGCATTACCTAACGCTGGCAATAATCCTAAAGTGCCAATCAGCAATAAACTTTTCATTCTAAAGCACTCCTTGAAGTGCTTATAAAATATCAATTAATCAAAGGAAAAGCCACCGGAGTGGCTATTCTTATTTTGACAACAAACCGCCTTGACGCTTCTCTTGAATAATCACAGCTCGTACAGCATTACCAACAACCTGAGCAAACTGTCGTTGATCCTGTGTATTACTACCTGAAGTATTAACACCAGAATCAGTAATACTTACTTGAATGGTAATATTGGGTTCACTGCTCCGTGAGGAATTATGCTGAATAGATTGAAACTGCCTTCTATCAACATCGTCACCACTCATTCGAGAAACTCCCACTAGCCCTCCATCTTTAAATTTTTGAACATTTAAATCTGGTTGAGTAGAACCTAAGTACTGAGATTTCATGTCAAGATATTCACGCTGAAATGGTATCTGACCCGTCTGATTCATGTAATTTAAAGCAACTAGACCAATTTTAGAGGCAGCATACTGACGCATCATAAACTCACCATTGGATGCCATAATTGGAATATCATCACTTGTTCCAGTGCCTTTGCCTGTGATAGAGCCACCAGTTGCAAAACCTTGAGGTGTTATAGCTTGGATCATTGCTAAGAAAGTGCCTTGATCCAAAGCCGCCTTAGCACCTGCGGCAACTTTCTGCCATACAGTACCTGGCTCTTTAGCATAAGCATCAGAAACAGATGACCATAAATTCATACCCGCTTGAGTAAGCGCAAACCCCTGCTGCATTGCAAACATTGTTTTATATGCACCTGAGCTTTCACCAAGAATACCTTTAAACATATTTGCAAATGAACCGGTCAATTGCTGAGCTTGAGTTAATTGTAAATTCAATGAATCCGTTTGATACTGATTTTCAATATCAATCATCCGTTTATTATGCGCAGCCCAAATTTGTTCACGAACCTCAGCTAATTTTTGTAAATCCGCTCCAGGTTCTTGCTCTTGGTTTTCAACATCTGCTATCTGAGTATCAAATAGATTTTGTGATGCTCCCATTCTGCTGAATTTATCTTGGTTAACTTGAAAACGCCCAGTAGATCCATTCATTTGAGATTGAACAGAATCCCACCCAATAGATGCATCTTTTAGGCGTCGATTCATATCAACTTGATTTTGAAGTTCAAGCATTTGTGTTTTAAATGCATTTTCAGCTGAATCTTCATTATTCTGAGCAATAAGCCTTTTTTCTATGTCATATCTAGCCTTAGCCAGTTGAATTTCTGACATGTAAAATTCAGTTGATTGAAGTAAACGCTGATCTTTAGCAAGTTTAGACTTTTCAATTTCATACGCAAATTTTTCATCAACTTTTTCTTTAGCAATCTGTTTTTGTATATCAGAATATTCTTTGTTTAAAGAAATAGTTACTTTTTGAGTTTCGATTTCATTTTGAATTCGTTGCTCATTTGTCCAATTCCAACCCTTCACATTAGAATCAAATTGAAGTTCAGCAAGTCGATTTTCATTAGCAAAGCGTTCATTCTCTTGACGCTCAAGTTTTGTGTATGTATCACCTGAATAATGAGATTGAATATCTGCTAATTTCTTCTCATGTTCTGTTTTGCGTTGAAGCTCACCACTTGAATATTGCAGTTCAATATCTTGCTTAACTTGCAAGAACTTAACCAAATCTTTGATAGAAGTATCAAAGTCTTTAGTCGAGCCTTCAAAACCATTTGTTCCTGCAATATAGCCTTTTACATTTTGAATATATTGGCGATTTACTGGTCCAATATTTGTGCCTTTATCTACATTGCCTTCGCCAGCATGGTAAGCAGAAATAGCCTTATCCCAAGAGCCGAATTTTTTGTAGAGAATTTGCAGATATTTAGCGGCTGCTTCTGCGGATTTACCTAAATCAAATACATCGCCTCCGGTCAATTTGAAACGCTTAGCTGTATCATCAAGAAATTGAAATCCACCTTTTGCTTTACCATACTTCGTCATTGGGCCAACTGCATCGGCTTTACCACGTGACTCTTGCATATTGATACCTGACAGTAAACCTGGCAAAAGCCCATATTGGGTTTCCAATCCTCCGAAGTTATATTTAGCAGCATTAGCCTTAACTTTTTCGTTGACCTGTAAGACTTTAAGTTGCTTCTCAAGCTCCTTAGTTTGGTCTTTTTTCGCTTGGGTAATTGAATCCTCTTTTTCCTCCATTTTTGCGGAAATATCAGCAACCTTAAACATTTCCTGTGCGTAAGGAGTCTTAGTTTTAAGTGGATCAAAATTTAATGCTTTTAAAACCTTCAAGTTTTGCTCAATTAAGGCATCTGACTGCCCCATACTTTGCAATTTAGCCCTTGCTGCCATTTCTTTAATATCATCAAAAGCTCCTGACTTATAACTGTCATAGGCTTTTTTTGACTCTTCAAGAGCTTTCTTCTTAAGAAGGATGGAGTCTGTTTCGTCTTTATTTGCCTTTATAGCAGATGAAGTTTGATTGGTTAATGCTTGTTGAGCAGTTTTAACCTTTTTATATTCTGCATTAGCTTTTGCATGGGCTGTAGTCAACTCATCGATTTCAACTTTATGCTTTTTCTGCACTCCCGATAGATTGTTCACTGCTGTTGCAAATTCAGACGAACTTATTTTGCCCTTATTGTATTCTTTGAACAGCTTATTGATTTCTCTTGCTGTAGATTCAGACACTGAACCAGACTCTTCAAGCCATCCAATCATTGCACTCAAATCTGAATAAGCAACTGTATAACTAGTGGCCAAGCTTTTAACTTGCTTTTCGAGCTCTCGCAATGTTGTACGTTTTTGAAGCTCATCTAACTTTGAATATTCTTCAACCAACTCACTTACAGTGTTCTTTTGTAAATCAAGTGTGGTAGTTGTATCTTTGGTACTATCTTTAAGCATTAGATATGAACCAGCAACAGCTGCAACAGTTAAACCTAATCCTACTGGTCCACCAAGAATTCCTAACAATCCACGACCAACCCCCATTGACATGTTTTGAGCGGCATTAACACGGCTTTGAGATGTAGCCAAAGCGTTTTGAGCAAGTGTTAATTCTGCAGTTACTTGTGTTTCAACTCTTCTAAGTTGAGCCATTCGTGTTATTGATGCAGTCCGACCAATACTATTGATTTGCTCCTTTAATCTTTGAACCTCTAAGGCTTTTTCAGCTGCAATTGCCGCCAAAGTTGCCTGTGTTGAAACAACACGAGCCTCTGCTGATGTGAGTTCTTGAGCAGCTGCTATCCGCTCTGCTTGGATAGCTGCATACTGAATAGCTGTCTGTTCAGTAAGTTGCTTAATTTTTCCATAACCCGCCATTGTGCTTGTATAAAGTGCTGGAATATAAGTTCCAAGCCAATAAGCACCACCGATCATGGCAATGTTCGTTACTGTATTTAAGTTTTCTGCAAGCACGCTAAGTGAACCAGAAATAGTAGACGCAGCACCTGTAGCTTGCCCTGATTCTCCAACAAACTTAGTCACAGCATTAGACAACTGAGTGAAAGATTGTCCGATAGTGAAATTAGTTTTTCCAAAATCTTCTTCAATTGAACCTGACATTTTTTCAATTGCTTGAACCATTTTGTCAGTGGTCAATAATCCTTGAGATGACATTTCTTTCAATTCAGCACGAGTTACACCTAAGCCCTTTGCAAACACTTCCATTAAGTAGCCCGCGTTTTCACTCATCGAAACAAACTCATCACCATTTAAAGATGATTTATCGAAAGACTGGCCTAGTTGGTATAAAGCTGCACTGGCTGCTTGGGCACTCGAACCTGAGTTACTAATTGATTTGGAAATAGATTCTGTGATCTTGGCAACTTTCTCTTGGCTTAAACCCAATTTTTCACTGTTGTATTGGATCTTTTGATAAATGGTTGCAGTACCATCCCAAGCCGCACCAGATCGTTGAGCAATATCAAATGTATCTTGCATTGCCACATTTAAGGCTTTCTAACTCGTAGTTACTAGGCGCAATCGGTTGTTAAGATTAGTCCAATCATCCATCTTAGCGATCGCAGTACCAACAGTCACAACCCCAGCCAAATACCCTGCCAATTGACGTACTGCCACTGACATAGAGTTCATTGAAGTAGTTGCGTAATTACCAGTGCGTTCGATACTTTGTAGCTCTCGATCTAAAGCACGTGCATTACGTGCTGCTTGTTCTGAGCTAATTTCAATAATGAGTGTGCTGCGTTGTTCAGCCATTTTTTACTTTCCTACGGATGAAAAAAAGCCCGCAGGAAAGGCGGGCTACAGGTATAAAAAATCTCCCGAAGGAGGTTAAATAAATTTCAGCTTTTAGATTGTATTACCACAGACATCCTTTGCGCCTGTTGGGTAGGTTTGGGTCATCTTTGTTGAATCTGTGATTAGCTCCACTGAGAATTGCTTATTAGCATCCACGGAAGCAATATTTTGAGAGAGTGCATTTAGCATAACCCCAAAATTTTTCGCCTTACTTGGAAGAGTATAAACATATCCCTGATTTACCCCATTTACAATTAGACCAATTTGATTTGAAGATTGATTAACATAAATACCAATTTTTTGTGGTAGTGATGAATTTGAAACTTGAGAGCCATTTAAATTATTAAGATTGACCTGCGTTACACCTTCGGCTATCAATGAAAACCAGAATTTATTAAAAGAATTATTGCCATCATTACCATTTGTGTAAAATGTTGCTACTTGAAACATTTTACCATTTTCCATATTTCCACCAAAACTAATTGGTGTGGACAATCCACCTTGACTAAGTGTTGAGGGAACTTTGTAGTTAAATTCTATTGCAACCATACCAGTTGAAGGGAGTGTTTTATCTCCTAATGTTCCACTATTAGTCTTTAAATATTCAATAGAATTATTAGCATAAGCACTACTTGTACTATAATAAACCATAACATCTCCTGCTGATCCAGCAGGCATTACTGATTGTAAAGATAAACCAATCTTTTGATTTGAATTTTGAGGAAAAAGTGCAAGATTAGGGACCGAGTATCCTGCTAAAGTCTGTATTTGACTCAGGGATGCGTCAAAATTATAAGTACAAGCACTCCACCCACTCATGCTCACTAATCCTGTTGCTAACGCGATAGTTAATTTTTTCATTATTCATTCCTTTTTATTTTGAAAATAAAATATAGAACAATAAAGTTAGTTATGCGAAATAAATCCGATAAAGCTTTTTACCCCTCAATAAAAACCGACCTTTAAAAAGTTCGGCTTTATTTAGTAACTTCTATGATTTTTGCTATTGCTTGTAGTATTGGGGCAGCTTGCCATGCGAGTATTCCAGTAATAATCGCAGCCATTATTAAATAGGTCCAAACTCTTAAAGGTTTACTTTCTGATAACTTATTCATCACTTTATCAACCTGCATATTTAGGTTAAAATTCACTTAGGTTCTCACTTATTCTTGGTCAATTTGTGGGAAACAAAAAAGCCCATCGACTGTGAATCGTGGGCTTTTTGCTTTTCTAATGCATTTAATTGGAGTTGTAATGAGCGCCACTACAACAAGACCATCATTTTTTATTCATTTCACTCAAGTACTTCCCATCAAGTGCAAAAATACACTCAACAAAAAGCCCTCGATCTAAGTCGCAACCGTACACATCAAAATAGCTTTTAATGTCAGCAAGAGTGAGTGAGTCATAGAACCCACCACCCTGCGGAAAGGTAATAAAACGGCGTGCCTTTGAAATTAGATTAAAGGCTTTAATGATATGGTTTGCGGTGTAACTTGGCTCTAAACGCTCAGGTGGTTTTATGCCGAGCTTCTGATAGATTTCTGCTGTTTTTTCTTCGCACCATTTGATGTTTCTTTGTTCGTAGTGCTTGAGGACTTTCCCACTTCATCAACAATCTCATCTGCCTTTGAATTACGGATTTCTTGAGCCTTATCCATGATGAATACAATAATTTCAAGAGATTGCTTCGAGCTTGTACAAATCAACTCAGCATTTAGTGGGCTGTATTCGATTGGCTTTTTATCTTTACTAATTAAACCAACCCAGCCAAGCAACAAATGTGAAACAGCTCGGTTAAAACCTAATTTGGCTTTAACTGCACCCTCATCTGTAACAGCCTTAATGCCTGCAAGCTCTTGCTCGGCTTGAATCCCATTAAGTTCAAGTGAGCGCTGGAACGATGGCTTATCAATACTCGCAATGAGTAATTTCACGCCATCTTTAAAATCAAACCATTCTTGAACGTATTCAATTGACTTCTGTTCTTCGATTTCAATTAACATGATTAAGGCCCCGCAACTACAGGAATACGTGTAAGAGTCGGTGCAACATCCGCGACTGTGAACGAGAACTGAGTAGTTAATACATCACCAGCGCCACCACTTGGCAAAGGCGCAGATACTTGAACCTTAGGTAGTTTGAGTGTGTATTTATTACCTGCAGTGTCTTTCAATGAATATTCAAGGCCGATCGGCTCATTTAAGAATTGTTTTTCATAAAGTTCTGCAGTGTTTTTGGACCATGCAATTGTAAAGTTACCACTGCCTTTCATAATGGTTTCTAAGATTGCGGCAATGTTATTTTCATAGTCTAAGCACTTCTGAATTTGCATTGTATTATCAATGGTTAATTCAATCTGAGTGATGCACATTCCTTGTTTCTTTTCACCATCAATAAGGATGTCACCAGTGGATAGGCTTGTTAATGGAATGGCATCCACTGCAGGTGTTACGGTACCAGTCGGTGCAACCTCATAAGCTGTACGCTTCATTCCCATAATCGCGAATTTAGAAGTCACAATACCACTATCAGGAATTGATAAAGTCCATTGGTTAATATGGCAACCAGTGAAAACTTGGAAGTTATCGATATCACTAAAGCCACGAATAATCGAAAGTGTTTTTCGAGTAGTACCACCAAATGTTAAAACATTGCTATTCCAAGCATTGAAGGCGATTAGCTCTAAGACTCCATCTTGAATGCCATAAGCCCATTCAGACTCAATATCGCCTTGTACTTCAACACCAGTCACTAAAGTACCAGCTGCAATTCGTGAATCTTTGATCGTTTGTGATTCGGTGGTTTGTGCTGATGCATCTAAACCATTGGTGGTAAATGCAAAAGTATTCCAAGTGGTTGCAATCACACCAGGTGATGCTTCAAAACCAACTCGGGTTAATTGTTTAGCTCCAGAACTCATCAAGTTCTCCTTAATTTAGTCGTAAAAAAACCTCCTTTAAGGAGGTAGGTGATAATTTACCAAGTGGTTAGGTTTCAATCTGGTATTAATTTATTCTTGAAATACTCAAGATTTATTATTTGGGTAAATAGATGTGAATGATAACTTTGTGATATGGCCTCCACATTGTGAGCACTGACTATCAATTGTTGCAAAATAGATGCGCATTAATTCTGAGATTGACTTACTTTCTAAATCAGGTGGTGATCCGGAAGACAGTTTTATATTATTTATTAACTCTTGGCGCTCATTTTTAAATCGCAAGTAATCTGTATCCATCTCAATTCACCCTAAATTCTGCTCTAACTATCTTAGCGTAAAAATTATCATCATCCATATCTTGTGGTGCATGGACTTTATAGACTTCAAGAAATGAAACACCAAAGGATTGTAAGTATTCTCTCCATTTAACACATAGATTTGTCATTTCAATCGTGCCTGAATTCTTTGGTGCAAAGCATTGGATTGAAATTGTGCCTATATCTCGAATACAGGGTCCATTTCCAATACCTGCAATCAAACTATCTCCATACTGAATATAAACTTTGCACCAAAGTTTATTTGATGGTGGATCAAATGGTTTACCATCTGGAGTTTTTTGATTTTCAATACGAAGATTAGTTTTTTCCACACCAGTAAATTGACCTATACGCTTGTATATCGCCAATTCAGCCTCTGATAAAGTCATCATTTATATCTACTCGTAACTGACTGGAATGTGATTGAATAAATACCTAAAGGTGCCTGCCCAGAATGCCCATTTTCAAGAGCAATTGAATAAGGCAAATTATTACTAATGAAGACTATCATCCCTAATTGAACACTCAGTATTTTGGCCATTCCATCTGCAATGGTAGTGGTACCTGATTTATCTATTTTCTGAAAGTCTTTGGTGTAATCGACACTACCAATTGAAACTCGATTGTTGCCTCTGAAAGCCCCTGTATCAACTGGACTTCTAATAATCACACCTTGAAGCATTGCTGCTGTGATTTTTCTTTGTAATTCTGAGCCATCACGCAAAACTTGGAGTGTGAATTGTGATGGTCTTAGCCCGTTCCAACTCATAAGTTCCACCCATTAAAAACCCACCGAAGTGGGTTAAATATTATTTAACCTTGAAGCAAACATTAATTTCACCACTAACTTGTTTATAGCATGACCAAATTTTAGTATTTGAATTACTATTTATCACTTTCAATCTTCTATCTAAAAAGTATTTTTCTGCTTCTGTAAGATAGTTCAAATCTTCGCCCATCTCATATTCACAATCTTCACTTTTACACGCTATAGGCTGTTTAATATGGTAAGTTTTATCTCTAAAGCTTAATTCAGTGTACTTACTATCTTTATTTGTACCATATACAACAAGACAAGATCTGATTTTATTTTTTCCTGCCGAATCAAAACATTGTCTGTAACGACTTGGATCTTCGAGTGCATACACATTTATAGAAAGTGATAGTAAAGCAGAGAAAAAAATTAATTTCATTGTTAAGATATTTAAGTAATTTGATAATATTAAATATCACAACCAATTTAATTTGCAACTTTCCTCAACTGTAAAACCCAAATACTTCCACTCGGATCCTCACCAACATTTAAAACTTCAAATCTACCTTTAGAAGTTACCCAAACATCTTCAATCTGAGGTATTCCATTCACTTCATTTTGAAGCACAGTAGCTTTTATATCCTCAACTTGATAATCAATAGGCTTTACCAAATCTCGCTTATATGAGCCAAATACACCACGTCCAGAGTATTGCTCAACGGTCACAGTAGGATAAGTTTGTGTTTCAAAGTCGAAATCACCTGATTGGATTTCTTTGGAGCAAGTGAAAGTGGTGATAGCATCTGCAAGTTTAGTATTAAAGGCTTTAGCCACTTTAGATTGAATCTTATCTCTCATCCACGATACACCTTGAATGTGAATCCCTTAGGTTTTAGATCCAGCGAATTTATAAATGCTTTAGCAATCTGTTCAAATTCAGAAATTTCACGACTTCCTTCTACAAATGACTCTTCAACTTCAACTGTATCGGCCTTAACACGCTCGCTTGTAGTTTGCCGTGATACTCCTGAATAAATCACACCGGCCTTAATGCCTTTCACAATTTCACATGCTGCATCTTGCAATAAGGGATCTATTGGATTAGGAACAAAACCTATTTCATTCTTCATCCATGTATTGGCCAGCAAAACTAGACGAGCCTTATCACTATCATCGGCAAAGTCTGCACCAAGGATAGATTCAGCTTCTGCAATAGTAATAAAGCTCATAGTATTATTCCTTTGGCAAAAGGGCCAGCAAGTCATCTTTTTTTGCATCAGATGAGAATGCAATGCCTTTCAGTTTGAGAACATCTTTAAGTTCATCTACTTTAAGTTTTGAATAATCAACTAACTGAAGTTCAGAGATACGTTCTTTCATTGCACCAACATCATTTTTAAAGGCAATAAATTCACCCTGCACGGTGGCTAGTTGCTCTTTTGTATGGGTTAGATCAAGTGCTACAGCATCGAATTGCTCAGTAGGTACCAAACCAGTCAAATCAGTAGGCTCACCGTGCAAAAGCTCAGTCTTTAATGAATGCAATTGTTGTTTTAGATCTTTATTCTCAACAACAACCTTTTCACATTCTGCCTTTGCGTCATCAATCACAGCTTGGAGTTCTGGTGTAATACCAACCTCAACATCTACAGTTAAAGGGTTGATAGAAAGTTCTTCACCCTCACACAATTCATGCTGGCCATGCTGAAAATCCAATTCGTTGATGATGCGAAAATCTTCACCATCTTTAATTTTTACTGTTTTTGCTAACATTGTTCATTCCTTAAAAAAGAAATGGGCGCAAGACGCCCAAACCATTACCCAATTAGCAAACCGATATGCCGCTTAGTAACTGCCTTTACACCCCAAGCTAAAGCAACTTCATACACAACCTGTTTGTACTGGCGATACACCGATACTTCAAAAGCCAATCCAGTTAAAGGATCAACAATGGTAGTGCGGTCATCTGCGCTATCACCACCTTCGGGTAGTGCAGGCGCACGTGTTGCTAATGCGATCGCAGAGCGAGAGAACGCTACGTTCGGCGTGTAAGATGAGCCAAGAGTAATTACAGAATTATCTGCAGGTTCAATAATTAGCCCTCCATTTAATGAAAGGTTGGCACCAACCAGTCCACCCGAAACATATTTATTGGTGTCACCAGCAAAAGTCAGAATGTCACCAGCTAAAACAGCACCAGTACCACCGTCAACAGTTAAAGTTTTATCACCAATTGCAGGTGTACCATTCACCAGGTAGTCAGCACCAGATCCTTTAGTGTGAATACCGATTGAATGAGAGTGGCGAATAGCAAAATTCATTACACGGTCAGTCATACCATTTCGTAGTAAATCAGCACTTCCAGCTTCATTTACTTTAAAGAGCTGTGACTGCTTACCACGGAAGTTACCAATTGCAGAATGTCCTAAAACTAACTGAAGGTCATTACGTGGTGCGCCATTGCGCTCTAATACACCCAAAATGCCTGAAAAGTCGGTCATATCAGCTGCTACAGCAAATGGAGTAGATCCAGCCACACCATATGCACCACCAGCACCTTTATATGCTTCAAGCCAGCAATCATATTCAACTTCATTAATCAATGTCCGCATCGCTTGTGCAAAGCGATCAGCCATAATTGTTTGATATGTTCCAGCATTTTGAAGTGAGCGAGTTTCCTCACCATTCCAACGAATCGGCACATTGCGAGATTTAGTAATCTTCGCAACCACATTATCAACTGTGCCATCACCAGCATTAGGCGCAGTTACACCAGGCACAGTATCTTGTGCGCCGGCAACTGTAGTTACAGGAATTTTTACGTCATCCCCCACGGCGGCACGCTCAATTGTACTATCACGCGTAACAGCTGGAATAAACCCTGTTAATTCACGAGATACGATATCCATAGCAGTGTAAAGCGTAGGTAGTAAACCATTTAAATTATTAGCCATTTATTGGACTCCAAAAATAAGAAAACCTGCTAATGCAGGCTGTAAGATATTTACAAATCAAGATTCAATTTCACCGCCACTTTTCATAAATGATGCTTTATCAGTAGGGCTTAATTGCTCAAAACCTTGACGTGACATTGATTTACCACCACCCTGCCCACTTTGACCATTAAAGCCACCACCACCTGCTTGAGAGCCTTTAAGTAAAGAATCTTTGTGTTGATATCCACCAACAAGAATCTCTAAGGCTTCATCAAAACCAGCTGCATCACCATGATTGGTACGTGAATAAATCTTTTGACCGTTGTTGTCATAAGCAGTTGGCTTACCATCTTCAACTTTGAAGTTTTTGCCAAACATCGCTTGAAATACATCCGCAGGAACAGCTGATTTATCTGCAATATATTTAGATCGAGCGAATCCACCACCAATTAATTCACTATGTAATTGCTGTTGATATGTGTCACGATCTTTGGTTAATTTCTCAATTTGTGGATTATATTTTTGCTCGAATGACTGTGTTACTGATGCAATCGCTTCATTACGAACACGCTCTGCTTCACCAGCATCAATCAATTTTTTAGCATCAAGATTCTGGACAGTAGTCAAAGCTTGTTTGGCTTTTTCAACATCAAGACCTTCAAATGCTTTCAAGCTAGTTTCTGCTGCTTCTTTTGCTTCACGATGGGTTTTAGCTTCCGCATTTAAAGAACTATTTTTTTGTACCGCATGGGCAGCATCAAAACCTACTTCTTTACCATCATCATGAACATAAACAGGCAAACCTTGCTCGTTCACTTCAGCGTATGTTTTACCTTCAACAACTACAGTTTTGATTTTCATAGGTTTCCACCTTTTAAAATTGAGCATCCGCTCGTTACGCCTTATTCATCCGAATTTCAGGCAATAAAAAACCGCCTTTCGGCGGTCGTATTGATTTTAAAAAAATTAAGAAATTACTGATAACTCAATAATTGCAAATTCATAACCTTCAGATTCTAAATTTTTGCCTAAGCTTTTTAGATGTTCTATTGCATTTTGTCTTGAAGTAAAAAGACCAACATTAATAACATTATGCTCAAGCCCATCCTCAATTTTCAGGTCAAACGTTTTAAGATAAAAATATTTTTCTTGCATTTTCCACCCCCTTAAAATTAAAAGACTTTTTACATAGTTAAGTTATACCTTAAATAATCTTTACTTCGTTTTAAATAGTTTTACAAATTGTAATTACAAACTTAAATCATTAAGAGTTTTGATATCATTTTTTCTCAATTCCTTAAGCGTGAATGCCTTTCCACTTAATGGATCAACAAATTTATCAATTGAAAACCCACCTTCTGAATAGAGTTTGTATTTCGATGGACCTAACCATTCTTTTTGAAAAGATTCATCCTGACGCGCAAACCATTCTTTATACGTTAGATTCGCATCCACCTGACCTATCTTGCTTTCACGTTGATCTTTAGGAATATTTTTGACAGCTCTCTTATCTGAAACGAAAGGACGTATACCAGCTAAATCACCATCTTTATCACAACCTACTTGAATAGTTCGACAACGGCGGTGATATGGTGGTTTCTGATGACCTTCCCCAATTTGTTGTATGCGTCCATCTTTGGCAGCACAGCTTAAACTTGTACGCCCATCCAATGTTGCCACATCTTTTGTGTAGTTGAAGCCTAATGCTTTCCAAGTATCCAGATATGAAATATTACTGACATGTGATCTTGCAGTTCTAACTTCGGCATCTATCGCATTACGGGTCTGATTTAATAAACTATCTGAGTAATTTAGCTTTTTAGTCCCCTTGATCCGTTGAACAATTTTCTGACTCGTTTGTCCCTGGTAAATACCATCACGAATAACATATTCAACCTTTTTACGGACATCCTCAGCAATATTTGGAAAAATCAGATCGATCAGCTGACCTGCAGCATAAGGAACTTTCCTAAACTTTTTAAAAAGCTTGTCACCTTCTAATTTAGGTTGCTTCTTTTCAGCTAAAGCATAAATAAATCCAGCCTCATGAACTGCTAAAGCAATTGCTGAAGCTGTAAATATCTCAGGAAGTACGACAGAAATTGATTGCTGCCAATTCATCAAAATTTCCAAAATATCTTTCAATGAAGAGGTCGTGTATTTACCACTGACCAAAATCGTCTTTTCAGCTTCGTTTAGCTCGATTAGCAAATTTTGAAGCCTATTTAGCATCTCGATTGATAAACCATCAAACGTTTTTAAAATTTCATTAACTGATGCTGAAGAAAGTCGTTGAAGATATGAGTTGTGTTGATTTAAGGCATCAAGTACTGCTTGTTGGATCATTTGATCTTTCATCATCTACACCTTGATATGGCTGATAACCACCTAATGGCTTGCTCATCCGATATTCATCTATCTTTTTCTCGATATCTTCCCATTTAGCATCTGAGAATGTTCCAGTTTGCTCATATTGATAAAGAACTTCTGGTGGTATTAACTCACCTTGCACCATCTCTAAAATCAGTTTTGAACGCTCTACGCTGTATTTCTGCTTATTGAAATCTTGAGAAATCACATAAGTTAATTCATCTGGTTTTATGTCATGGTTAGGCAATGCAAATTTCGCGCACCAACGCAAAGCCATTTGAAGTGCTTCACTAATGTTTGATACTGCCAAAGAGACGACAGAATGCTGAATAGAATCCTCATTATCGGCTTGCGTTGCAGTTTTATTAGCAGATCCCACTTCAATTAGGCGAGCACCCATTTCTTTCATTTGCCCCCATTTGTCTGTCATCAATTGTTTGGCCAAGTTATTACTTTCTGCTTGTACAATTTCAATTTTGGTTGGGAAGCCACGGCGCGAACCCACAGTTAAACCTTCATTCTTTGCAATTTCGTATTGCTCACGAGTCACATCAGGCATTGAAATAATGGGTTGGCCAACAACAAAACCTGATTCTTCAACATCAGCGCTGTTCCGGTAATGAGCAAGGTTTAAATCTGCGAGTTCAAGTAAAGGTGCATTATCAATTTCATCAGTATTATCGACAGCTCCACAAAATGTGAATGGAATATATGACCAAGCTTTGCCATGATAATCTGTAGGGGTATATTTTTTATCTTCCAACCACTCGCCTTTATCATTCTGCTTGTAAATTTGAACTGTATAAGTATGACCATTCTCACCTTCATCCAGTCTTAAAAATCTATATTGTTTCTTAACGTCACGGCCAAAACCGTCGGCAGTGCGTGTAGAGACAGTTTCAAGAATCTTTACGAAAGAGAGCTTTCTGATTGCCCAAAATAATATGGTCCCAATCTTCAACTGAGGCTGCTTTTAGGATATGAATCATTGGAAATGCATTCTTTTGTTTATCTTCCTCCCGGTTACGACTGGGAGCTACTTCTGGATAATCAACATACACACCACAACGATAATGCTTGAGGATTAAACTCAACATATATTGTGATGTTTGGAAAATCGAACGCCCAGATCCATCAGCATTACGATCTAAGTACTCTAATTCTTCAGGTCGTTTGAAATCAGGAAGCTTATTAAAAGCTAAACCAATATTGCTTTTCAGAGTTCGGCCAGTTACACCATAAAATACAGCTCGATCCAAATACTCTGTGTATCTGTCATCTTCTTCAAAAGTTTGTGGAACAGGTAAATAACGTTTTCCTTTAGCTTTAACTGCAGTCTGCCCTTTACAAACATCATCCACTTTTGTCCAAGCATTAATATTTGCACTATATTCTGTGTGCAGTGATGTTATTCCTGTCATTTTCTTCGTCCAAAAATAGAAATGTCTTTAAGGCTGGTTACAGGTTTTATAATCGGGAATCGCTTTGCCAATGGATAACCACCAGCATCTCCTACATGATCTAAACCTGATTTTTTATCCGGCATTCCAAAATCATCATAAATTTGCTGTTCTAGCGTTTCTGTAAAACGGGGGCATTTGTTGGTATTTACTTTAAGTGTTCGCTCACCCTCTGCATTAAGAATCAGAGCATTTACTGCGTTAATCCGATCTTTAATTGCAGGGTTTATTCCATCCACTTCAATCCTAAAACCCTTATCTCGTAATATTTGGTGATCTGACTCACTGCTATTTTTAGATGATGTAGATTGTCCTGCTGCATCAGGAATTACTGTCATTTCATGAAATGGAAAGCGCTCAATAAGTAATGTTGCCATTGTGGGTGTATCTCTCACTCCAACCATCTCGTCCAATGCTAGGGGCTTACCATCACGTATGACATAAACAACTGCAGCCATTTTCAAAACGTTAAAGTCCATACCAATGAGTAAAGACTCATTAGGTCTAATCTCTTCATTGGTATGATTTAATTTTCGATCAAAATCAGGATATACAGCGCCACTAGTTAAGTTTACGAACTGCCCTTTTAAATATGCAGAAATGAGCTGAGGTGGATAGGACTCGAATAACGAAGAAATATAATCATCAGGTAAATTTGCTTCATTATCGTAGGTTGAAGCCTGAATCATTCCGTAAAGTGCTCGTTTCTGAGGTGTTGAGTTAGCCTCTTTTACAAACTGTTCATGTGTAAATTTAAATCCCTCAGGTGTGGTGGCCACATCAATACCATTGATTAAACCCGCTTGCTTATAACGCATACGAGCAATGATTTTTCGCCATGCTTGTTGTGCTTTAAGCGTAGGCATGACATCAAGTTCATCAATTAGGCCATGACCAATTTTAAAACCAACAATTGTTTGAGGCTTTTCCATTGAACGGCAAATAACTGTACTTCTGTATTGGCGACCATAGTAAATATCAACTTCCTTATTTGACTCATAAATCTTGGTCTTAAGGCCCCAGTCAAAAGCAACTTCATCTATGGTAGGAAAGAAAATATCTCGTATCTGAGGATAGGTTGGTGCAAAGTAGCCCAAAGGTACTTTCGGAAATTCCCAAGACTTATCACAAAGACTTGAACATCCCACCCAAGTTTTACCAGATCCAAATCCTGCGACAAATGCACGAAACTTATTTTTGAGCTGTAGAAAATTAGCCTGAGGTACATTCAGAGTCGGATTTATGTTCGGCATTTTCTTTACTCGCATCAACAACCTGAATAGTTACTTTTACTGGTGTAGGATCATCAGCGCCTTCACCATCTCCGTTTTTAATTCTGTCTATTTCAAGCTGTTTAAGCTGCTCATCTAATAATTGAATTTCATAACCATACATTTCATCCTTAACCTGTTTAATGATGCTTTGTTTTTTTACTTTATTATTCTTCCAATCGACATACATCTTTTGGAGTTCATTAAGGCGTACCGCTTTATTGGCTAATGGAATGTCATATATATTTTTCTTGAAATGTTCGCGGGTATGTTCAAAAAGTGTCTTAAGCTTTTTACTCATTCCTCTACATGTTGCTTTTGTTGGATCATATGAGGCAACTTGCTGCCGTTCAATTTCAATACCAAATTCTTCTCTTACAGCATCTACAACTTGTTGAGGGGTTTCAAAGCAAGCAAGAGACTGAACTATAAAGATTTTCACAGGCTCTTTAAGTGTTGCCATAACCACCCCTTCGTAAGACTACGTAAGGGTAAATAGGCAAAAAAAAGAGCCAAGAGGCTCAATTGATCACACAAGTTCCACAACACGCAGATACATTAAAATCTGATACAAACGGCGGGTTTTGAGCTACCTCAACCAATCGCTTGACGTTTTCGCTTGCTCCCCAGCGTTTGACCACCCCGATAAATTCCTCTACATCATGGCTAGCTAAATAATGTTTAGGTAAGCCTGTATGATCGCTATAGAGGATTTCTCCATCTTCATCACGTTCTACACCAATGTGATATAGCTCATGCTCAATCAAAGCGCAAAATTCACGATCATTTGCACGTTCGCAAAAGCTTGCATCTACAGTAATGAGATATATAGGTACAAATCCAAACCAGTCGCGCATTTGCTGCTCTTGCCGAGCTTTACGCCAACCACCTTGATTAAACATGACCTTTTCACACTGCCCTAATACCATACGCTTTTTAGCAACGGCGGCAGATGACGCCCATGCGAAAGCTAAAAAGGTTTCATCATCATGTAATAGCTCTGCTATGTGGTCATGGTCGGGATTATGAAGTGCACCGCCAAGCGTAAGAAAGTTGGTTACCACCCATTCTTTTAGATCTGCTGCAGGTGCCAAGCGAATCGCTTCTTCTTCCTCAGCTTGATCAATCAGTTCTGTTGGTGGAAATGGTCTGATCTGTTCCATTGAAAATATGCCTCTTCAAATTCTTAAGCCACTGACTAGAAAAATTAGCTTCGACCTGCAATGGTCCATCTTCCTGAATTTTATATCTTGGTGATGACTCTATTCTCACAACTGTATAACCCATATCGGCAGCAACATCGTAACGATCCATACTCCAAGCTTTATCTTTCAGCTTACCTTTGCGACCACCCGACCATGGTCCACCTGAGATCTCAACTAAAATTCTGTGCTTAATAAGATGGAAATCGAAACGCCAATGTTTTGTTGATTCAAATTTGAATAATTTCTCATACTTAATTTTGAATACATTCAACGATTGCTCAAAGTCTTTAAATGCTTTTAAGTATGCTTCTTTTGCCTTTGGCAATGGTCTTGTTCTTGGTTTTGTTTTAATAGGCTTCTTTGGGGTAAGAGTGGTGTATTGGTTAATTTCCATAAAGGAATCTCCAATAAAAAACCTCCCGGAGGAGGTCAATAAATTTAATTTAGTGTTGGTTTTGGAACGGGTATAGAGTTAGGAATAAGCTCCTGGTTTTTACGGGTAAAACGATTAGGGCATCCTTTATGGCCCCATTTAGTTACAACACCATTTTCAATTAGATACTTCATTACACAAAGTGGTGAATTTGCCCCAATTCCCCAATCCACCTCATAAGAAATAATTTTTGAACCATTAGAAGCAGTATAGTTGTAATCAGGTGGACCTAATTCACTCACTAAAGTGATTTCCGATTGCCCTACTCTTTTACTCATTTTATCGCTAATCGTGGCTACTCTATTACTACTACCAGGTAAAGTTCCTGATGGGGTGCCAACACAAGCTGAGACGAAAAAAGCAATACTCGTTAATAAAATTATAAATTTCATAGTTTTGTCACGTATTATTAAAAAAATTCTTTTTTACTTTATATTTTAGTCTGAATATTCTCAACTAAAAAAATGTTTTCTTTTTTACAAAGTTCACGGAAGTATTTGAATTTTGATGTTGGTTTTGCATCTACAGTTTTCAGTGAACATTAAAAAGCCCCTAAGAAGGGGCTTTAAGATTAATCAACATATTCTTGTTCAGAGGGAATCAGGAACACAACAATCAACCTATATTATTTTTTAACATTTATTCAAATTTTTGTTTAATACTTTGTAGAACAATTTAGCTCAAATTTACTATTTTTTAAATTTATGTGGAACAAATCACCTTATGATATTTATTTTCAGTAAGGAATTTACTGTATTCTCAAATGGGTTTATAGAAGATTTTTATTCGC
>NZ_WJYH01000057.1:0-25066 GCF_009668065.1 Acinetobacter sp. RIT698 | reverse complement strand
ATAATGCTATTGATTTTTTGGATCCAATTAATCAAGATGAAATAGAGCAGGACGCTCCAAAAAAATATTCTTGTTCAAAAACGAGTTTTAAAAATTAAATTATTCCTCTAGGTAATTATGGATACGGATATGCATAACCACCCAACGACGCAGTTCAGTAATGTCGTGTGTATATCCTATCCAGATTGGGAGATACACAAATGGAAAGAGATGTGCTTGGTGAGATAAGTCAAAATAAGATGAGCCGCTATCAATGGTTTGTGATTTTGATTTGTGTTTTCCTCAATATTATTGATGGTTTTGATGTCATGGTTATGGCATTTACCGCACCTTCAGTTTCAGCGGATTGGTCGCTTTCTGGTGCTCAAATCGGTTTGTTATTAAGTGCTGGTCTATTTGGTATGGCTGCTGGTTCGATTTTTCTGGCACCACTTGCCGATAAAATGGGTCGCCGTTTACTGATCTTAATTTGTTTGGTGATCGCTGGAATCAGCATGCTGGCATGTGCTTTTGTCAATAGTCATAGCATGTTGGCAGTCCTTCGTTTTGTTACAGGGATTGGGGTTGGCGGTATTCTTGCCAGTAGCAATGTTTTGGCCAGTGAGTATGCTAATACGCGCTGGAGAAGTTTTGCGGTAAGTTTAATGTCTACAGGATATGGGATTGGTGCCACACTTGGTGGGATATTGTCACTGACACTGATTGAACATTTAGGCTGGCGCTCGATTTTCCTTGCAGGTGGGATCACAACCATTGCAATGCTGTTGGTGAGTATATGGTTATTGCCTGAGTCCCTAGATTATTTGTTGGCAAAAAGACCGCAACAAGCGTTAGCGCGAATGAACTCAGTGTTACAGCGTATGGGCTTAACTCATCTAGATGCCTTACCTGATTATGCAAAAAGTGATGCAAAGGGTGGCGGAGATTTTGCTAAATTATTTGGTGGGCAACAGGGCTTTCAAACATTGTGTCTATGGGGCGCTTTCTTTCTCGTAATGTTTGGCTTCTATTTTGTAATGAGTTGGACACCGAAAATTTTAATTTCAATGGGAATGTCATCTGAACAAGGGGTTACCACAGGTATTTTAATTAGTATTGGTGGGATCTTTGGTGCAGCAATTATTGGTTTGCTGGCATCCCGTATCAAAATCTTCTATGCCTTAAGTCTATTTTTAGGACTAACTGCCGCATGTGTGTTTTTATTCGTGGCTGTCTCGGCCCAAGTGAGCGTGGCATTGATTGTTGGCCTATTACTTGGAACGCTGATTAATGGCTGTATTGCTGGTTTATATTCTATTTCACCTACAATTTACGACGCCGATATTCGTAGCCGTGGCGTAGGCTATGCCATCGGTTTTGGACGTATTGGTGCCATTTTATCACCAACTATAGCAGGCGTTTTTTTAGATAAAGGTTTAGCGCCAGCCACGCTTTATGCATATTACGGGGTGGTATTTATTTTGGCAATTGTACTTATTTTAATGTTAGGTAATGCATTTTATCGACATAAAAATGAAGCAGCCTATACGCTTAAAACAACAACTTAATCCTCTAAAAATTAAATAGTTGAGATAAAGAAATGAAAAAAACATCCTTGTGGGTGTGGGTATACTTTTGCCCATTATTTAGTGCTCTGGCGCATGCCGATTTAGTGACAGACAGCAGTGCAGAGCTAACGCTTAGAAATTTTTACTTTGACCGAGACTATAAACAAGATCCATACCCTTATACTGCTGCGCGCGATTGGGCACAAGGTATTATCTTTAATGGTCAATCGGGCTATACCGATGGAACAGTTGGTTTTGGTGTTGATGTATTGGCAATGGCTGGATTTAACTTAATTGGAGATCGAGCCGATGACTACGTACGGAGTAACTTATTACCTGTAAATGCAGATAATTCACGAGATGATTATTATGGGAAAATAGGGCTGACGGCCAAAGCAAAATTTAAGAAAAATGAGCTTTTTGTGGGGGATTTGGTTCCACGATTGCCCACGATTTTTTCTTCACCTGCGCGTTTGTTCCCTCAAACTTATCGAGGTGCTCGGTTTGTTTCCAATGAAATTCCAAAGTTACAATTGGAAGGTTTTTATGTAGACCAAGTGCGACAGCGTGATTCGATTCATTATAGTGATGTCGGTACGGACAATATCAATCGCCGTTTTGATCGAGCCGCAACAACAGATTACTTCTATAGTTTTGGTGGCGCTTATCAACTCAATGATGCATATCGAATCCGTGCTTATCAGGCTGAATTGCACGATATCTACCAACAGCAATTCTTAGGTTTCAATGGTAAACAGCCTTTAAATGAACAGTTAACTTTTTTAAGCGATGTACGATTTTTCAATAGTGAGGAGGCAGGTAGACAAAAAATTGGTGATGTAGATAATCAGCATTTAAGTGGATTATTTGGTTTAAATTATCAAAACCATACCCTGTCTTTGGGTTATATGCAGGCCTTTGGTTCGACAGGTTTACCATTTTTATCGGGAACAGAAAGTCCAGTGGTGCTTGATTTTATGAGCTCTGATTATTCCAATAAAGACGAGAAAGTCTATTCACTGCGTTATGAATATGATTTTAAAAATGTAAAATTAGCTGATATTTCTCTCAATGGATTGCGTTTTATGACCCGCTATGCCAAAGGGCAAGATATTGATTTACTTAGTTATGGCGATAAACGATTTAAAGAAGAATCGATGGAGCTGGATTTAGCTTATAAAATCCCAGAAGGGAAGTTAAAAGGCTTAGGCATGCGAGCACGTTTTTCTCATTACCGAAATGATATGCCAACCAATATGGTCTTTCACTCAGCCAATGAAACTCGTTTAAATATAGATTATAGCTTTAAGTTCTAAGGGTTCTGTATTACTAAATGGTTCTTTGATATTTAAAGAACCGTTTTTTAATTTAGTGTAATGGTGAAGAGCATGGGTTTAAGTAAATTGTGATGAAAAGAATTTTTAATAAACCATCATCAAATAAATCAATGAACATTAAGGAAATGCAAGAAGATCTATTTGTTATAAAATTAGAGTATGGATTAAGTGCAATGTGATTAAGGGCATAGTCCATATTTTCGCTTCCCATTGCTGGGGATGCTCAGCTGCAAGAACTCCAAATGATCTCCGTCAAAAGCGACGGTCCAAACAACGCCATCTATATAGTAATTATCAATTTCAGGCATTCTACGTTTTGGTGTGCCAAGCTTCTTTACAATAGCTTCTCTACTGTCATTTGCTTTGAGCTCATAGGGGAGTGGGCCAGAATAAAGGCCGTTTTTCTTTTCATCGCCAAATAGTCGTATTTCAAGTTGGCTAAATATAAATGTTCCCTCACTTTTGGGTGTGATTCCGCTTGCCTCGGCATCAATATCAAAAGACATCGAAAGCCCTTGTCCTTGGATTGCAATAATGGTGTCCAATGCGCGACTGATTTTTGGTCGGTTGTTTACATCATGCTGAGTCAAGAAGTCGTTAAATTCTGCATAGACACTGCTATGACCCAGAAATTTTATCAGTTCTAATACATTCATTTTTGGTCTTTATAAATCCAACGATTTTAAACTTTCCACAATATAATAATATATGAAGCTGGGTTTATTGGTGGATTGCTCAATCAATGTGATGAGCTCATTTTAATTCATGGGATTTTTTTATTTAAGGTTGAAATTTATCAGGTCGTATTTGTTGATTTTTCCAATGCTTATTGTGTCTATTTTTTTCCATTATTTTATTCTCTTATGCTGAGGATAATTGGGACTTTACATCACTATAAGATAAAGCCACTTACTTTGCACTTAATTCAGCTAGGTAGATCGATGAATAATATAAGACTGCTGAATTTTATTAGCAGTCTTTAGAGCATGTAGTATCTAACTCGATGAGGCTAAATTGACCAATGTTTCATGTAAATAAACCCAATAACATTGACCTGATTCAACTTTGATACAAGCCGTCGATATCCGTAATGTATCAGGTTCATGGCTTTGTTGATGTTCTTGATATTGAATCCAGCAGTGGTTGTCTGCTTCAAATAAAGCACGCGTATTCAAGATTTTAATTTTTAACGCAGGTTTATTACCTACATTTTGATTAAACAAGGCATTTATTTCGGGTAAACCAATGACATTGCCTTGCGTCGTAATCATTTTAAAATTTGGATCAAAACTGGCTAAGAGTTGATTTAGACTTTCTTTTGCATTTTGACCTGTAAATACGTTTTCGATCAAAATATGTAAATCGATGACATGTTTTAATGCATTGTCCATAGGATTAGACATGGGTTTTCTCCTTGAAAATGGAAATTAATGATAAGAGGCACAGTACAGCTGCAAGCAAAAAAGTTTGCTGATAACGTATTAAGTCATTTGCAGCAGGCAATAGACTAAAGATTGAAATAAGGACAACTGTACCTAAACTAAAAGCGACTTGTCGATTTATGTTCCACAGCACACTGCCTTGTAATAAGTCTTGGCCGTTAAAATCGATGAGGGCACTGATTTGGGCAGTATTGGCACTTAGACCACCACCCATTCCCATCAGTAGATAAGCAACAATTAAGGTACTTAAATCATTGGCATTTGAAACCCAGAACAGCAGTGAAATTCCTAAACTATGTAGCGTAATACCGATTATAAAGAGCTGCTTTTTACCGAGATGGCGATAGAGAAGTCCACCACTGGTCATCGTTACCAATGCGCCTACTGCATAGAGCAGCATAAATAAGCCAGTCTGTTTTGCATTAAACCCAAGGTTACGTTGTAAATTAAAGATATTCAGTAAATTCACACCAGTAAAAATACCGGGTACTGCGTAATAAACGATAAATGCATTGCGTAAATTATAATTTTTTAACAATTGCAAATTAAGAATCGGATGAGCAGATCCTTTCGCGTATTTGAGATAAATCAGAAGCATTGTGACGGAAAGCAGAAAGCTACTGATCGCGAGTACAACACTATGGTAATCGTTAAATAATGAGAAAGAGAGTAACAAACACAACAGGCTGACATTGACCATAAACAGTCCTAAAAAGTCAGGTTTCCCGGACGTTTTAGCTTTATTTTCTTTGATCCATCGCCATGCTAAAAAAGCAGTGATCACGGTAAAGGGGATATTGGCGAAAAATACCCAACGCCAAGATAAAGCATCAATAATCATGCCGCCAATCGTTGGTGAAAAGGCTGGTGCAATTAATGCAATTGCCATGATCATTGTGGAGATACGTTGCCGTTCATGGTTTGGAAACAGTGCAAATACCAATGCTTGACCGACAGGGATTAATAATCCACCAGCCACACCCTGAACAAATCTCCAAAAAATTAAACTATGGATTGATTCACTCATGCCAATCAACCAAACGCTGACGGAAAAAAGCAGCATTGAATAACACAGCAATTTCCGATCACCCAATACGCTTGCTAACCATAAGCTCATGGGCATGATTAAAACCAAACCCAAAATATAAGCATTGCTTACCCATGCAACCATCGATGGGCTGACTGAGAAAGCTGTTGCTATATCGGGTAAGGCAATTGCTGACATGAAAATATTGATGCAATCAATAAAGAACCCAAGTAAAAACACTGTTGCTATTTTATAGCGATATGACATAGCGACCTCCAAGATGCAGGAGGGTACGATTCAGGCCTTTTATTGTCGATGCATGCGAAGTAAAATCATTGTTTAATAATTTCAAACAATCAGTGTGATTATGCAAAAAAACCTAAAACAGATTATAAGTTTTTTGCAAGTGGTTGATTCAGGATCATTTACCAAGGCAGCGGAGATTTTGGGGTTAAGTCGATCGATGGTGAGTATTGATATCAAGCATTTAGAACAGCATTTAAATGTGAGTTTGCTGATTCGTAATACGCGTAATATCGCACTGACTGAAATAGGCAAAAGCTTTTATGAGGATTTCAAACACATTCAATTGCAAATCGAAGAAGCTTTTGAGCGCAGTCAAAACTTAGCCACAAGTATCACAGGTATATTGCGTTTTTCATCGACCAATGAATTTGGACGGAAATTCATCTTACCTTTGCTGGGTGAGTTTTGCCGCCAATATCCTCAATTACAGCTACAATATTCATTTAATTCTTCCTTAGATGATTTAGTCACTGAAAAATTAGATTTGGTCATTCGGTTGGGAAACTTAAAAGACTCATCCATGCGGACACGAAAAATTGCTGAATATCCGATTTATTTGGTTGCCAGCCCTGAATTTTTAAAACGTTATCCAATCAATAGTATTGCTGATTTAGCACAGGTTCCTTGGATTGGTCATCGCTTATTGAATTGGCAGGATGCGCAATATGTTTTACAAAATGATCAAGGTGAAAAACATACATTGCCTTTTGTTAGAAGTCAGTATGAATCTAATTCGGCAGAAGCGATACACCAGATGACACTTGCTTCATTGGGTGTTGCGATATCGCCAGCTTGGTTGGTCGATGAAGATATTCAGCAAAATCGTTTAACTCGGGTGTTAGCTGATTTTGATTTACCTGTGCAAAATGTACAATTGCTCTATCCGAATACGGGAACATTACCTGCAAAAACTCGTGTCTTTATCGATTTTTTGGTGCAACGACTGTGTCTTTAATCATGTCAAAATAGGCGCTTGCTATTGCGTATAGATAAAATGCATGGTCAATTGTTAGACTAGATTTCGCCAGATCAATTGTTTATATAAAACCAACAGGATATCATCAAAAAATATCACAACTCATCTGTATACATCTCAGTAAAATATAGCAAGATGAGCTTCGGTCTAAAAAGAATTTATAAAATGGTGTTGATGTTCTATGCGTGAGCCGTCCTCCTTTTCGCCAGTTTCTGTGCCCTTGAATCAGCAAGCATTGATTCAAAATGGTGATATTGAACCGCAAACACTGGTTGCCTGTGAGGAATGTGACACGCTCTATCATCGAATTCAGCTGACCCAAGGTGAGCGTGCTTATTGTCTCTGTTGTGGTGCTGAGCTTTATCGGCAAAGCAAACCATTTAGTGTCTTACTGGCAATGGTAACAACAGCGCTGATCGTATTTGTGATTGCCAATAGTTTCCCGATTGTTAAGGTGGAATTGCAGGGTAATGATTCCCAGACAACATTACTGGGTGCTGCATGGGCAATGTTTCATGCAGGGCAAGGGCCCGTAGGTGTGCTGATTCTTATCACGACTTTCGTGGTGCCTCTATTGGATTTATTGCTGCTGTTCTATGTCCTTTCATCAGTTCATTTTTTTAAAGTTCGGCCACGTTATTTAGTTGCAGCATTTCGTACCCTGTTTTTATTTAGAACATGGGGAATGGTTGAAGTATTTTTGATCGGGGTATTGGTTACCTTGGTTAAACTGGTCGGTATGGTTGTGGTGATTCCGGGCGTTGCATTATGGGGATTCTCCATACTGAGTGTGTTGCTGGTTTATATTGCCTCAGTAAAAGTCAAAGATCTTTGGGATGAGATCGACAGGAGACTCTCATGAAAACTGAACAGTCTCAGGCTAATTTTTCAAAATACTCAGCGAATACAGACAATAAAAATTCGTTGCAATACCCAAGAGCCAAAGATTTGTCTTTGGTGCTTTGTCATTGCTGTGGAACGCTCAATAAACAGCTTCCAGAGGCTGAAACAAAACATGCTTCACATTGCTTGAAATGTCATAGTGTGCTGCATCAACGTAAACCAAAGAGCTTAGACAGAACCCTTGCTTTGGTGATTGCGGCGAGTATTTTATATATTCCAGCCAATGTACTTCCGATGACTGTCACAGATTCTTTGTTAGGCAGTCAGCAAGATACGATCATGAGTGGTGTGATCTATTTTTGGCAGAATGGGGATTATTTGGTTTCTGCTGTTATTTTTATGGCCAGTATTTTTATTCCCATGTTAAAACTTTTAATTCTGTGTTTTCTGTTGATTGCAGTAAAAATGCAGTCTTCTAAACGATTGCACTTTTCACCTGAGCATTGCTCAATGCTTTATCGGATTGTTGAGTTTATCGGTCGATGGTCGATGATTGATGTTTTTGTGGTGGCTTTATTGACCGCCTTGATTCAGATTCAATCACTGGCAACTATTCTCGCTGGGCCGGGCGCGGTTGCTTTTGGTGCAGTGGTGGTTTTAACCATGTTTGCTTCACTGAGTTTTGACCCGCGTATTATTTGGGATAATTATTCTGCTGCCCAGAATACGCACAACAAGAACGGGCTTTCCCTGCAAGGCTCAGATGTGATTCACGTGGATCATCCTCCCTTGAATCATGATTTATCCAATTCCAGTCAATAAAACAATGATGGGTGTGTATGTCTGAAAATAAAACCAATAACCAAAGCTCAGATCATCAGGATCCTCATGCTGTAGATGAAACGCAGCAGATTTTGCCTGAACCTGAGAAAAATAAAGGACGCTGGCGACCATCGTTGATCTGGCTGATTCCGTTTATTGCCTTGCTTATAGGTCTGTCGTTGGCAGTCAAAGCGGTATTAGATACTGGCCCGACCATTAATGTTGCTTTTAGAACGGCTGAAGGGCTGGTTGCAGGTAAGACGACTGTTCGTTTTAAACAAGTGGATATCGGTCTTGTTCGCCAAATTGATCTTGCCGATGATCATTCACATGTCATTGCCAAAATTGAACTGCGTAAGGATGCCAGTAATTTTGCTGCAAAAGACTCACGCTTCTGGGTGGTTCGCCCACGCATTGGTGCTAGTGGTGTCTCCGGAATTGATACCTTATTGTCAGGTGCTTATATTGAGGTTGATGGCGGTAAGGCAGAACAAAAACAGGATGAGTTCACTGGCTTAGAAGTTCCTCCAGTCATCTCATCAGATGTACCGGGTAAAATCTTTTTCCTCAAAGCCAATAACCTAGGCTCACTGGATATCGGTTCTCCTATTTATTATCGTCAGATCAATGTGGGTCAAATCACGGCTTATCAGTTGGCCAAAGATGGTAAGAGTGTTGAGTTACAGACCTTTATTCAAGCACCTTATGATAAGTTTGTGACCACAGATGCGCGTTTTTGGCAGGCCAGTGGTGTCGATGTCAGCTTAAGTGCATCAGGATTTAAGCTAGATACCCAGTCTCTGGTGAGTATTATCGCTGGCGGGATTGCTTTCGGTTATCCTGAGAATTCTCATGCTGCTGTTGCTTCGGATCAAAGTCGTTTTAATTTATGGGATTCTCGTACTGAAGCTTTGAAAGAACCAGATGGCAATCCACACCGTATCATTATGTATTTTGATCAGTCTTTACGTGGCTTGTCGGCAGGTGCACCGATTGACTTTATGGGGATTGAAATTGGTAATATTCAGTCGATTAATGCGGAGTTTGATGCAAATTATACTCAGATTCGGATGCGGGCTGAGGGGGTCATTTATCCATCTCGTTTAGCCAATGGCAAAGAACTTGATCCTGATGGTGTTATTTTTAAACGCTTTATCGAAAGAGGCTGGCGTGCTCAGATGCGCACCGGAAATCTACTGACAGGGCAGAACTATATCGCCTTTGATCTATTCCCTAAAGCAAAACCAGCAAACTTAATCATCAGATCAAATGGTGTGATTGAGGTTCCAACCACACCAACCGAGTTGAAGGGATTACAAGCACAAGTATCGCAAATTGCGGATAAACTGAATAAATTCCCATTGGTGGAAATTGGGCAGGATGTACGTAAAACCCTCAATAATATGAATTCAGCGATTAGCTCTACAGATAAATTGGTGAAACAGTTGGATGGCAAAGTTGCGCCAGGACTACAGGCGACTTTGGATGATGTACGTAAAACCATGCGCTCTACTGAAACCATTCTATCCAGTGATGCGCCAATGCAACAGGATGTACGCCGTGCTTTACAGCAAATGACACGTGCTGCCGCATCTTTACAGCTAATGGCTGACTATATTGAACAACACCCAGAATCACTCATTCGTGGGAAAACGCCTGAGGTTAAGAATGCTAAATAAAAAAAATAGCTCACATTTTCTGTCCTATTTGCCGCAGTCTAGTCGAGCAGGTTGTGCTCTGTTATTGGCCGTTGTGGGTTTAACGGGCTGTTCCAGTTCGCCTACACCAAACTACTATAGCTTGACGCCAACGGTTAAACCGTTGGTGAGTTCAAATGTACGGGTGATTGAAGTACTGCCAGTGGGATTACCCGACCGTTTAAACAGGGCCCCCTTAGTCTTACAGGACAGCAGTGGTAAATCTAATGTATTGGATAATGAACGCTGGACGTCCACGTTGGGGGCAGAGTTACGTGATGGTTTGTCCGCGGGTTTGCAACAGAAATTAGGTGCTGTCGATCGTTACAGCAGTGGTATGACGGGTGGTAAAGTCTCTTACCGTATTGCAACCGACTTTTCTCGCTTTGATATTATCGAACACTCCAACACACGTTCGTTAATGGGTTCGATGAATCGGGATATTGAGGTGGCAGTTGCTTGGATTATTAAACGTGATGATCCAGCCAGACCCTTAAATCAGCCAACAGGTGTACAAAATGCAGTGTTGCCTAACCGACAACTCAGTTGTCGAATGGCATTTACCGATGCAGTTGGTGCAGATGGCGATAAAATTGTTGATATAGTCAGTGTTTCACGACAGTCATTGAGTAAGGTTGTCGAAGCGATTGCCGCTTCTGTTGTTGCGACAGAAGCCAATAAAGCTGTGGTGATGGAAGGAGTGACGTGTTCCTAAGCAAGCACTATAAAAAAGCACCCCAGTTTTAAATAAAGCTGGGATGCTGTCAAATTTGATTCATTGTTAATAATCTAAAAACTTGAATATTCAAAATTCTTTAAATATTAAACCATCGCTGGATCACTGACAGAATCTGCACCTGTTTCAACGCGTCCTGCAAAGCGTCGATAAAACTTAGTGTCTTGAGTACAGGTTACGGCAAAATCATACCATTGCCATGTATCTTTCAGTTCCCAATGTCGCGTTGATGTTTGACCTGCTTTTACAGTGATTTTTAACGCTGCATCACTACGATAGACGACTGGGCTAATGACCAATTCAACATCTTTTGTGCCCATGTTGGTCAGGTCTAAATAAACATTACCATTGGCAATATCATAACACACTCGAATTTCAGGATTGATTTGCAGGCTTTGATTACGATTCAAATCACCTTTGAAATGGCGATGAAAACCATTTGGTCCCATTACCCAAAGATCGTATAAGCCTTGATTATCCTTTTTCACATTCCAAACATCATCCAGTGTTTTACCCGCTTCTACAATGTAACGACGTGGGACACGGCTGAGA
This sequence comes from Acinetobacter sp. RIT698, assembly GCF_009668065.1. Lineage (NCBI taxonomy): Bacteria > Pseudomonadati > Pseudomonadota > Gammaproteobacteria > Moraxellales > Moraxellaceae > Acinetobacter > Acinetobacter sp. RIT698. The sequence continues at coordinate 13,781 of NZ_WJYH01000057.1, read as the reverse complement.
TTTAATTTATCATAGACATGAAAAACTGCGCCTTGAGTCCCTGTATTCGAGAACAAGAGTTTAACTGTTCCATCATTTTGACAACGTGCACTGGTATGTAATTCATAAGGCAATGCTTTAGATGGGCGAATACCACTGGCTTGAATTGGAAGTTGTAAATTGGTTGGAATCGGAACATTTGGTAATTTCTGCTGAGCTGAACGAAGTTGATCTGCTTGCTCACGGGTTTGTTTACCATTTAATTCTGGCAATACATCTTCATTTGGGGTTTTAAAGTTAAATGCTGAGGTTAAATCACCACAAATCGCACGACGATAAGGGCTGATATTTGTTTCTTTTACCCCAAAGCGTTGTTCTAAAAACATTAATACAGACGTATGATCAAACACTTGAGAGTTAACCACTCCCCCACGACTCCATGGTGAAATTACAAAGAGTGGTACCCGTGGGCCCGGTCCATAAACACCATTGTCTTTTTTAGGCTGGCTGCTGCTGCCTAGTGGCGCGTCATGTAGATAATATTCATGCTGCATATCAGCTTGGCTGAGTGTGGATTTACCTGCATAAGTATTGTCTGCTTGTAAGGTCGGTGCAGATGGAGAAGGAACATGGTCAAAATAACCATCATTTTCATCAAAATTGATCAAGAAAACGGTTTTACTCCAAACCTCTGGCACTGCTGTTAAAGCATCTAAGATTTCTTGAATAAACCAAGAACCTTGTACTGGGCTTGATGGACCTGGATGTTCACAATAGATAGAAGGTGCATTGATCCAAGACACTTGGGGGAGTTTGCCTGTTTTGATATCATTTTTAAAAGCATCTAAAAACTCTTCGGGTTTATTGCCGGGCAGGGTGTTTGCGATACCTTTATACAGTGGATTTTTAGCATTATCGGTTGTGGCATCATAAGCTTTATAAGGCAATGGTTGCGCTGCTTTATTGTATGGGCTATTCGGCGCACCACCACTTGAAACTGGATAGCCTGAAGCAATATTGGCTTTTTTAAAGGTACGGAATGCACCGAGCATGTTATCGCCCCATTCATCCGGCATGTTTTGATAGCAAATCCAGTTAACACCTGCTTCTTCTAAACGTTCAGCATAGGTTTTCCATGTGTAGCCGACATCAACGTTTTGGGGATCACCATCAATCCAGTCCCATTCATTATTCACAAATGCGGTACTGGTCGGTACTGCGCCATTGGTGCCCGTTAAATGAAATGAACGATTGGCATCTGTACCTGTGTGCATTGAACAGTGATATGCATCGCAAATGGTAAAAGCATTGGCTAAAGCAAACTGATAAGGGATTTCCTGCTCTTTAAAATAACCCATTGCATAATCAGTTTTATGGGTTGGCCAGTTTGACATACGGCCGTTGTCCCAAGCTTTTTGGCTATCCACCCAAGTATGGTTTGTACCGGGTGCACGTTGTGCATTATTACTTGATCCATCTAAATGAAAAGGCGTTAATAAGGCACCGTTACTTCGTTGTTGTTGCCATACAGTACGATCATTTTGCAAAGGAATGGTTAAGCGGTCGGCAAAACCACGAACGCCTTTTAATGTACCAAAATAATGGTCAAATGAGCGGTTTTCCTGCATCAGGATAACCACATGTTCGACATCCTGAATGGTTCCTGTTTTATTATTTGCAGGAATAGCCAATGCCTTTTGAATGCTGGCTGGAAATGTAGATAAGGCAGCAGCACCAAAACTTGTTTTAAGTGTATTTGCTAAAAATTGACGACGATTAATCACAATATTTCCCTTTGGTATTTTTATGTTTATGGTGCACAACGCATTAATGGTTTTTTAGATCCATCAGGCTGTGTAGTGGCCTGATCATCATTTGAATCATTACAAGCGGTGAGTGCCAGTAAAATGGGGAAAATATAAATGTACGATAACCATCGTTTCGGTTTTTTTAACATGTGCTTCGTCCATAATAAAGATGCCCACACATTAGACAGCGCTTGTGACAGCAAGGTGTCATCTTTATGACAAATCATTGACATGGCAATAGCGCTAGAAATCGAGGCAAAAATCCAGATAAAAGTAGAAAATAAAACTGGAGAGAATTTAAGCGGTTTTGATGTAGAGATTAGGTGTGACGTTTAACTTTAATTTGAATTGTTGCTGAGATCTAAGATATCAAATAGGGTCTGTTGACAATTCGTCTAAGTTTGCGACTACGTGTGTTTTTTAGGCGATACTAGGCGCGAAATACGAAATTTAGTCATTCTAAATGATGAGAAACATCGTTTCGCAAGGTAACAACGTAGCGGCAAAAAACACGCTAGTCCCGAAGGGTTGTGGCTAAAATTATCTCAGTCTGCGTTATGAAACTCGAAAATAGTCTCGCTATTCTCTTCGTTTCATGCCTTGCCTGCTCAATTTTAACCTACAACGCAAGCCATTTATGAAATGTCAACAGACCCTAAGCATTTTGCTTTTAAAAGATTAATTTTATTAGTCATATTTTTATAGGATGAATGATCAGGCAACGTGTGAAAATGCGAAGAGTCAGAACAGCATTTAAATTTATAGCTGAGCATGCAGGATATTGCAGGAATGAATGGTTCCTGCATTTATTGACGGCCGTTTATTTTAAATGTTTTTTAAGCAAAGCATCCCATCTTTGAACCAATGCTGAATATTCAGTTTTACAGCCCAGTGCTCTGCTTTTGGGTAAGTATTTTTCTTTGACCAGATACGCATATTTTTGCGAGTCAGACCCATAAACATAACATAAGAAATTTTCTGCTCTTACCCATTCAGGTGAGTGCCCCTCTGGTGTAAGTTTTCTTGAAACGGCTGGCCCTTGTTGCTCTAACCCATAAGAGTCTGAAATAGAAATTAAATAATCTTTATCTTCATCATAAGTTGTTAGGATATAAGCAGCGACTTGATCAGCATAATCCTCTTCGAATTTATAGGGGATATCCAATGCAAGTGTATCTATCAAGGCATGGCCTGCCTCATGATACAAAGTACCAAGTGCGCTTTGAAACAGCTCATCTTCAAGTTCGGTACCTTTAGCACCTGCTTGAGAAAATAGCTCTCTTTGTTCTTCGCCTAATTCATAACACATCTCTATTGTGGAAGTATCAGCATCATAGAATGCATTCACTTCACCACATTCTTTGGCAATCACCTTGATATCCTGCGGTATATTGATATAACTGTTCATATATTCCGCAAAGTCTTCTAATAAATAATTCGAGCGCCAGAATTTTTCTTCGATCTTGGTTTGGGCATTTCTAGCGGGTTGGTAAATCGCAATAAATTTTCCTGTTTGATCTTTAGCCGCATGCTTTTTATGCTGATTTGATGATGAGGGAGTCTGTTTCTGTTGATTGATTTCAGATTGATTATTTGCGGAATCAGCGCCAGTCCCACAACCGACTATGCTAATAAGTACTAAACTGATCAAACAACTTTTTAAAGTAAGAGGGATGTTTTTGTTCATATGTTTTCTCAAAACACAAATAGGAAGAATTATTTATATGCGAATGCAAGTACTGAAAAAGCTGATTGTCTACATACATTTTGGATCATCAGTAAAGTTCTAAGATTGTTTGAAATAGATAAAATTCATGTAATTAAATCATTCATTTCAAGGTGTTCAGCCCTTAACTTATTACTTTATTATTTCATCATCATGTTATTTTGACAGCTTGGTTTTATCTTTTGTCTTTACAGTTTGTCTTTATAGGAATGATACTGTCATTTAAGGACAACCTGAAGCTTTAGCATATTCAGACCATTGACAAGATCAGCATGGATGATTATTTTAACTCAATGAGTTCTTTTTTGGAACTTGTTATTTTAAGATAAATTCTTGAGGTGAACCATGTCTATATCAGCGGTGAAAGAAAAATCAAAGCAAAAAACACCTGCATCATTTCCAGTACGTCGCATGGATTATCAATTTCAGGATATGCCCAAGTATTGGTGTAATGATGAACCAACCTTTACCCATTACTTCACAGGTCTATCGACACTTTTTCCTGAAGGTGAATCGTACTTTGTCCGTTCAGTGCGCGCTTTACGTGAAAAAATTAAAAACAACCCACAATTAGATCGTGATATTGGTGCCTTTATTGGACAAGAAGCCATGCACTCTAAAGAACATCATGCTTTTCATGTCAGTGCACAACAATATGGTTTAGATCCTGAATCCTTAGAAAAAGTCACAGGGATCATATTAAAAGCGGTAGAACGTACTTTTCCTAAAAAATGGAATCTCTTGGTGACTGTGGGTCTGGAACATTACACCGCCGTGTTGGTGGTGGAGATGATGAAAAATGTCAATGAATTAATGACTGATACTACTATTCGTAATTTATGGTTATGGCACAGCGTTGAAGAAACCGAACATAAGGCTGTGGCTTATGACATGTATGAATACTTATATGGCAAGGGCTTAGATGCCTACATTCCTCGCGTGGCGATTTTTACATTTAGTCTTGTGCTGATCACACTATTTTCTAATGTATATCAAGTGGTGTTGATGTCGAGAGACAAACAATTATTAAACCTTAAGTCTTGGACTAAGTTTGCTGGGTTTACAGTGCAAGCCTATCGTAAGCTGGTACCACAATTTTTCTCTTATTATCAGTTTGATTTTCATCCGAATGATACTGATGAATCCGAAATTGTCGCGCAAACTAAAGTAAAAATTGGTTTATCCCCTGAGCAATCAAGCTTTATCCAATAAATATTTTATTTATCAAAATAGGAAATAGTGATGAATCCACTCAATATGACTGGCCTAGAAATTATGCAAGCATTCCAAAAAGGACTGGTGCCAGCGCCTGGTATTGCAAAAACCATGGGGATGGAGGAAGTCGGAGACGTTGAATATGGTCGCATTGTATTTATGGCCATTGCGGATGAACGTCATAGCAATCCATTGGGTGGAGTACATGGTGGTTTTGCCGCAACGATATTGGATTCAGTGACAGGTTGTGCCACACATACCGTCTTGGCTGCAGGTGAGGGCTATGGAACCACTGATCTTGCGATAAAAATGTGCCGTCCGATGCCGTTTAATAAAAAGTTAATTGCTGAAGGTAAAGTCATCAACGTAGGGAAAAACTTAGTCATTTCAGAAGGCTATCTTCGAGATGAAGAAGGAAAATTGTATGCACATGCAACAGCAACCAATATGATCATCCGTCGTTGAAAGATTCTATTTCTGCATTATGGTTTTGGACTAGAATTTTTGGATCAGGGCTTTAAATCAGAGCTTTGAAGTATTAAGTGCTGATCCTGTGATGTAGCTCATCGAATGTCAATCGACCCAAAGTTAAGCTGAGAATATAAAATGAATTCAGTTGTATTACATCAATGGGAAATCTCTCCTTTTTGCCAAAAAGTTGCCAGAATGTTGCAATTTAAAGGGATCGCTTATAAGACTGTGGATTATAACGGTGTACTGGGTGCAAAAGTGCCAATGCTCAGTAAAGCAGGCAAGGTTCCTGTTCTAGATATTGATGGTCAACGTATTCAGGACAGTACTCGTATTGCACGTTATCTTGATGATGCTTACCCAGACTTACCACGTTTATATCCTGAAGATCCTTTACAAAAGGCCTATGTTGAGCTTTGGGAAGATTGGTCAGACGAGTTGTTATATTTCTATGAGGTGCACTTTCGTGTCAGTGATGCTGATGCCTTAGATCATGCGGTTGAAATGAGTGCAAAAGGTCGCCCCAAACATGAAATATATCTGTTAAAACCCTTGCTCAAAGCAACATTAAACCTGCAACTTAAAATGCAAGGTACAGGTCGTATGGCTAAGCAGGATATTGAAGCGGAATTTACTCGTCATTTAGAGCGTATCGAATTGGTGTTGGCGCAAACAGGATGGCTGGTTGGCGAGGTTAAAACACTGGCTGATATTGCAGTAGGTTCGCAGCTTTTAGAGATTGTCCGCACCAGTAAAATTTGGGGCGCTAAAATTAAAGCTTATCCTTCTATTGCTCAATGGTTAGACTTGCTATGAATACGCAGAATGCAACATCTCAAAATATAGCAACACTTCCATGTGTGGTTGTTATGGGCGTAGGTGCTGAACAAGGAATTGGAGCAGCAGTTTGTCGTCGTTTTGCTCAAGAAAAATTAAAAGTACATGTTGTGGGGCGTACTTTAGCGAAAGTGCAAGCCGTGGCTGATTCGATCAATGCGCAGGGTGGACATGCCGTAGCACATGCTTTGGATGCTGAAAATGAACAACAAGTACAGGCTTTTTTTGCGGAGAGGAATGCGCAAAAGGAGCATCTCGTCGCTGTTATTCATAATGTGGGGGGCAATATTCCCTCAATTTTTTTAAAGACCTCTCTTCAGTTTTTTACTCAAATGTGGCGTTCTACTTTTTTATCGGCTTTTTTAGTGTCGCAACAAGCCTTAAAAATCTTTGAACAACAGCAATATGGCACACTGATTTTTACCGGGGCAAGTGCATCTCTTCGTGGTAAACCTTTTTTTGCGGCATTTACCATGGGCAAATCCGCATTACGTAATTATGCGATGCATCTCGCCCAGATGTATAAGCCTCAAAACATCCATGTTGCACATATTATTGTTGATGGCATGGTCGATGGTGATCGTGTCAATAAGGCGGTATTTGGTTTAGGACGCTTACTGAGACTTACACGAGGCACAGGTGGTTTAAATATCCAAGCGATTGCTGAAAATTATTGGATGCTTTATCAACAAAAGCGTGATTTATGGACCCATGAGCTGGATTTACGTCCTTATCAGGAGAAATTCTAATATGTACAATTTAATTCCTCCATTGCTGAGAAAAAAATCCAAACTACAGGGCTGTATCGTTGTAATTGGCAATGAAACTCACTCGCTCAGCCAGCTTTTTGTGGATCAAGCACACAACAGCACAATGCCTGTATATCAAGTTCAGCATGATCCTACGCAAACTAATCTAAAGATTGAGCAACAAGATTCAGGTCTAAAGCGGGTTCGTTTGAATCTGATCAATCCGACTGCTTTAAAAAATTTAGTTGGCTATATTCAACGAACAGGGCATTCAATTGAACTGTGTATTTTCCAAGCTGATTTTTCAAAATCATTGTCGAATTCCGATGCTTCAGCCCAACAGATCGAACATCTTTGGCAAAACACTGGTTTGGCTGCGGTAAATATTGCCCAAGCGATCATTCGACAGATGCTGATAAAGTCACAAGGAACTTTGATCTTTCTAGGAACACAGCCCAACCTGATTGCTGAAAATAGTGGCTTAACTCAGAGTATGTTTGCCAGTATTCGGGCATTGGCACAATCTTTGGCAAGAGAGTTTCATCCTAAAGGTATCCATATCACTTATTGTATGTTGGAAAGTTGGGATAGTCAGAATGTTGTCCTGATGGATTCGGTTAAAAATATGTGTTGGCATCTTTATCAACAACCTGATTCAACTTGGAGTCAGGAATTGAGTGTTGGTGTATAAGCCTTAGATTTAGAAAATGTTAAGCGTACGAATACAAATTAAGATGAGTCAATATGATCTATTTATGGTTAGTCTTTATGGTCAACCTGTCAAAAACTCATACACAAGAATATTATTTGATTTAATTAATATTTTTAATTAAATCAAATAGATGGGTAGGTAAATTATTTGATTATAAAAAGCTTACAATGCCACACCTTACATTCAAAGTTTAAATAGCTTTGCGTAGGCGATGCCTCACTTTTCAGAGATGAAAAGATGACAAAAATCTTCTGTTTGGCGAGGGGTACGTCCTGTACCCCCGCCCAACGGCGACATCCATGTCGCCCTGCGGTAGAATAACCATCTAGGATTCAAAAGTACAAAAAACAAATTGATAACCAATTGTGTATAAAATTTTATTCAAAAACATAAGTTCTATTTATGATCAATGACTTGATATAAATCAATTAGATGAATTAAGTAGGGGGGATTATATAGACAGAAGTCTTGATAATTTTTTTAATTTTATACCTTAGAGCAATCGATTATCCTGAAACAATCGCACAATCCATTCGATAAAAACTTTTTGTCGTGGTGAAACCAGTGTTTTTGATGGATAAAGTAAAGAAATAGGCAGGGATGGAACAGGATAGTCAGTTAAAATTTGACAAAGTGTGCCTTGCTCTAGCTCAGATAAATAACCATAACGTGGTGCTTGGATGATGCCAAAATGCTGTTTGGCTGCTGCTGCATAGGTATTTGCACCATTGACTTGAATCTTTAACGGCAATTCAAAAAACTGTGTTTTCTTGCCTGTCACAAACTCAAGCGGCAGTGGCTTTTGTCGAGCAGAAGAATAAAATCCGACCATAAAATGTGATTTCAGATCGTCTAAGCGTTGTGGTGTGCCATATTTTTCTAAGTATTTTGGACTGGCTAAAGTCACTTGTTGAATATCGCCCAGATGCCTGACAATTAACTCACTGTTATTGAGCTGACCTATACGAATGACACAATCAATGCCTTCTTTTATCAGATCTACATAACGGTCGCTTTCGGTGAGTTGCAACTGTATCTGTGGAAACTCAGTTAAAAAATCATCTAATTTTGGCAGAATAAAATGCGCAGCAAAAATACCATGAACTGCGATTTTTAAAGGCCCTTGAGGTTTTGCATCAAGAAAATCATGATCAGACTCATTGATATAACCCAAGATATATTTGCAGCGCTCATAATAAATATGACCTTCATCGGTTACTTTTACCTGACGAGTGGTACGCAACAATAAGCGCGTATTGAGTTGGAATTCTAATTGTTTAATTGCATCGGTCAGGGTTGAACGTGGCAAATTTAAGATCTGTGCTGCTTTGGTAAAACTTTGTTGTTCAACCACATTGACGAAAGCAGACATTGCATTGAGTTTATCCATACGCCATTCCAATTGTTCGATTTATTCGGATAAAGATGTCAGGTTTAACTAGATTATCTGGTTTTATCTGAACAGTATCATAGAAGCGATTAGAGGTATATTTTATTCCATGAGGTCATTACGATGCATACAACAGATCATACACAGCAAGAAAAAGTGATTTTAATTACAGGCGCTTCTCGCGGAATTGGTGCATTTACTGCCAGCTTATTGGCACAGCAAGGCCATAAGATCATTATCAATTATGCCAGTAACGATAAAGAGGCGGAGCATGTCTTGAGCAGTATTCAAGCGTTAGGCGGAACAGCGAGTCTATTTAAAGCCAACATCAGCCATTCTAATGAAGTGACTGCATTATTTGATTATGCAATTCAAACCTATGGTCGATTGGATGTGCTGATCAACAATGCAGGGATTTTGAAATTAAGTAAGATTGAACAATTAGACGATGAAAGTATTGATCAAGTTTTAGCAATTAATATTAAAGGCCCTTTATATACCATGCGTGAAGCTGCTAAGCGACTGCAAAAGGGCGGTAAAATTATTAATTTATCCAGCAGTGTGGTGGGGATGAAACTCGAAACTTATGGTGTTTATACTGCATCAAAAGCTGCTATTGAATCCTTAACAGCTATTTTAGCCAAAGAGTTAAGAGGAAAAAATATTACGGTAAACGCAATTGCACCTGGGCCTACGGCAACTGAACTTTTTCTTGAAGGCAAAAGTGATGAATTGATTGCTCAGTTAAGCAAAGCTGCACCTTTAGAGCGTTTAGGCACTGTAGAAGATATTGCCGCAGTGTTGGATTTCGCCGTAAATGAAGCGAGTAATTGGGTCAATGCCCAAGTCCTTCGAGTCAATGGTGGGATCGTTTAATTCCAGATAGAAAATCCTGACTCAAGTCTTTAATTGGGGGCGATAGAGAATAATCACTTTATTTATCTGCTATCGCCCCAGATTCTGATGAGATCAAGGTCTGTGAGAATCAAGGCTATACAAATTATTTTTTATAGGCTTTCGCTTGGGTTAAATATTTTTCCATTTCTTCATCTGGAACCATTCCTCCTCCAGTCCCCCAGACAATATGATTAGCATTTTCCAATTGCTGTTGGCTAAAGTGATGTAGCGCGGCATAGTCTCGATGTTGATTGGTCAAAATTGGTCCAAGCATACCCGCCAACGCAGAAGGTTCTAATTTAAGCTGTTCTGCATCATTGAGCATGCCCAAGAGTACATACATGGTTTCATCCGTTAATGTATAAAAACCGTCTAATAACCTTTGCATGGCTCGACCAACAAAGCCAGATGCTCGCCCAACAGCGAGGCCATCAGCAGCGGTGATATTGTCTATACCCAGATCTTGAACTGAAATTTCATCATGTAAACCTGTTGCAACACCGAGTAACATACAAGGTGAATGGGTCGGCTCGGCAAAAATACAATGTACATGATCACCAAAGGCCATTTTTAAGCCAAATGCAACGCCACCGGGGCCTCCGCCAACACCACAAGGTAAATAAACAAATAAAGGATGTTGTTGATCAACCAAAATATTTTTTTGTTCTAATTGTTGTTTTAAACGCTGCCCAGCAACTGCATAACCTAAGAATAAGGTTTGTGAGTTTTCATCATCGATAAAAAAGCAGTTTGGATTTTCTAATGCTGCCTTTCTGCCTTGTTCTACGGCAACACCATAATCTTCAGCATATTCAACTACTGTGACATTGTGCGCACGTAACTTATCTTTCTTCCATTGACGCGCATCTGCTGACATATGCACAGTCACATCAAAGCCTAATTTTGCACTCATGATACCAATAGAAAGGCCTAAATTGCCTGTAGAACCGACCGCAATACTGTATTGACTAAAAAACTGTTTAAACTCTGGACTATCCAGTTTTGCATAATCATCCTCAATGTTTAAACGTTGTGCTTGAATCGCAAGTTTTTCAGCATGACAAAGCACTTCATAGATGCCACCACGCGCTTTAATTGATCCCGAGATTGGAAGATGGCTGTCTTTTTTAAGCCATAATTGACCATGGATCGATTGTCCAAAATACTGTTCCAACTGTTGCTGCATTTGAGGAATCGCTGCCAGTTCGGATTCTATAATACCTTGAGATGCCGCTGTTTCTGGAAAGGCTTTCATCAAATAGGGTGCAAAGCGTGTCAAACGTGCACTGGCATCATCAATATCTTTTTGGTCCAACCCGACATAGGGCAGCCCTTCTACCAGTGAGGTAAAATTGGGATTAAACCACGCCACTTCTTTGAGTGCGATAAGGTCTTTAACAATTGGATATTGGGCAATCAGCTGATTAATCTGTTGAGCGTTCATAAAATACTCCTAAAGGCTTAAATAAAATGAGAAAGCAGGAAGGTGCAGCCCAATGCGGTGAGGGAGGCAAGGAAAGTTGCAGAGGTATAGTATTTAAAGGTTTCGTTTAATGTAGCACCACAGTATTGTTTGACTAACCAAAATAGAGAGTCTGTCACAATGGTAAAACCGATGGCACCTGAACCAATCGCAATCGCCATGATTTCAGGACTAATATCCGGATAGAGCGGTAACATTGGCGCAACGATTGCAGTTGCACCCATCATTGCAACAGTGGCAGAGCCTACAGCTGCATGTAAAATCAGCGCAACCAACCAAGCAAGTAAAATTGGATGCATATGCAAGTGGGAAAGCGTAACAGCCATTGAGTCAGCTAAACCACTGGCTTTTAAAATACTGTTAAATGCACCACCAGCCCCAATGATAAATAAGATGTTGGCAATTGCAGAAAATGAGTCTTCTGTGGCTTTTAATAAGCTTCCCATCTGCATATTACGACGTAGACCAAGGGTGTAGTAGGCAACAAATACCGCAATAAACATGGCGGTGATCGGATTGCCGATAAAGCCTAAAATGTGTGAAAGCTGAGTGGATGTATGACTATTTAATTCAGCCACTGTTTTGATTAACATTAACCCGATTGGAAGAAATACCGTAAATAAGGTGATTTTTAAAGAGGGTAAGCTATGTTCTTCTTTTAAGGTAAGCTTTGAAAATTCGACAGGTACGGGTTTAAACGGTAAACGTTGACCAACTAATTTTAAAAACAGTGGGCCACCAACCAGTGCAGCGGCTAAACCCACCATTAAGCCAAAAATAATCACGGTACCGACATCAGCCCCTAGTTTATTGGTGACATAAAGTGCGGCAGGGTGTGGCGGTACCACACAATGTACAGCCATTAATGCTGTGCATAATGGAATAGCCAATTTAAACAAAGAGGTTTTGGTATGCTGCGCTATAGAAAAAGCCAAGGGAATTAATAAAACCACACCAACTTCTACAAATAAAGTGATGCCACAAAATAGCCCAATCAACACCATGACCACATCACTGGATATCCAGTGACACCGTTGCAAAGACAGGGCGATACGTTCAGCAGCGCCAGAGATTTCCATCATTTTGCCGAGAATGGTACCCAATGCAATGACTGTAGCAAGGAAACCCAAGGTGCTTCCAATCCCATTTTCAATTGCATTGACCATATCCAGTAATGGCATTTTCATTGCCACACCAACAAAGAAGCTTGCCAGAAGCAAAGCTAAAAAGGGATGCAGTTTAAATTTTAAAATAGTGAAAATTATTAACCCGATACTGGTTAATAATATACCGACATCCACGAAATTGGTTTCCATACCATATATCTCTGTGACAAAAGTTGTTCTTTGTCTATTGAAGTTAAACCAGAGAAATCCGTCAAACGATGATATTTGATCTAGGGGTTAAAATAATTCACTTGAAAAATAAATCCTAAATAAATTTTGATTTTTAAATGATTTATACGTTATTTATATGGGCATAGGACAGCAAGAAGCATGTGATCAATCATTTTGTTTCAGCAAAAAGGAAAAATGCATGACCAACGCACATAAAAATCTAACTGGTTTTCAGCTCTCAAAACTGTATACATTTGAAGTTGCGGCAAGACATGAGTCTTTTGCACTTGCCGCTGAAGAACTGTCTTTAACCCCAAGTGCGGTAAGTCACCAAATTAATTTGTTAGAAAAAGAACTTAATATCAAACTGTTTTTACGTTTGCATCGTAAAGTAAAGTTAACCACGGAGGGACAGCGGATTTTAGCTGCTTTACAATTTTCATTAGACTCGTTAAATGTTGAAATTAAGGCACTGCAAAATCAGCAACTTGTCGGCTCACTCACGATTTATGCAAGACCATCGATTGCTCAGTGTTGGTTAGTGCCCCAATTGCCTGATTTCATCCAACGCTATCCATTGATTCAACTTTCAGTTTTAACGGGCAATGAGGATGTAAATTTTCAACGTAGCGGAATTGATATTGCGCTTTATTTTGACAATCAACCGTCTTTTCAGTTGAATTATCAGTATTTAATGGACGAATATATTATCCCCGTATGTAGTCCTGCATATGCTGAAAAATTTAACCTCTACGATCATCTAGACAACTTAAAAAACTGTACATTGCTGCATGACTGCCAAGCATGGAGTAACGGCACAGGCGCAGATGAATGGAACAGTTGGACGCAGCATTTTAATGTAAATATGGATCATTCTTCAGAGATGAGTTTTGACCGATCTGATCTGGCTTTAATTGCTGCTAAAAATCACTTGGGTATTACCATGGGACGTAAAAAACTAGTAGAAAAAGACTTGGAAAGTGGTGAGCTGGTAATGCCATTTAAAAACATGTATTTAAAATGTGATCAGCACTACTATATTACATCATTGAAAAATAATGAATTACCTAAAGTTAAAGCATTTAGTGACTGGATAAAAGCACGAGCAAACTCAGAAATAGGGCATCAGTGAAAAATCCTCAACCCTAGAAAAATCCGCAAGCCTTGAATAAAAAAT